>JBEKLK010000185.1:0-12500 GCA_050010235.1 Rhizomicrobium sp. | reverse complement strand
AAGCTCACCGTCTTACCCACCGCCGTGTCGGCGACGATGCGCGGCAGCGCGCGCTGGTCGGCAATCGGCTTGCCGTCGAAGCCGGTGATCAGATCGCCCGATTCGAGTCCCGCCTTTGCGGCCGGACCATCGGGCGTCACGTCCGCGATCAGCGCCCCGGTCGTGCCGGGAAGGCCCAGGCCTTCGGCGATATCGCTCGTCACCTGTTGGACTCTCACACCCAGCCAGCCGCGGCGCGTTTCGCCGAACTGGCGCAACTCGTCGATCACCTTGCGCACCATGTTGGCGGGAATCGCAAAGCCGATACCGACCGAGCCGCCGGTGGGCGAATAGATTTCCGAATTCACGCCCACGACATTGCCCGCCATGTCGAACAGCGGGCCACCGGAATTGCCGCGATTGATGGGCGCGTCCGTCTGGATGAAATCGTCATAGGGACCGGCGGCGATATCGCGGTTGCGCGCCGAGACGATGCCGGCCGTGACCGTGCTGCCGAGACCGAACGGATTGCCGATCGCGATCACCCAATCGCCGATCCGCGCACGATCGGAATCGCCGAAATGCGCGAAGGGCAGCGGACTCTTCGCCTTGACGCGCACAAGAGCGAGATCGGTCTTCTCGTCCCGTCCCACCACCTTGGCCGGCAGGCTCGTGCCGTCGTTCAGGGTCACGGTGATTTCTTCGGCGTCGTCGATGACATGATTGTTGGTCACGATCAAACCGGAGGCATCGATGATGAAGCCGGAACCCAGCGACGTGACGTGACGCGGCACGTTCTTGTCCTGGTTCAGATAATCTTTGAACAATTGCTGCAGGGGCGAATCCGGCGGCAGATCGGGAAGCTCGGTTTCAGCCGCACCGGCCTTGAGCGTCTGCGTGGTGGCGATGTTCACGACGGTGGGCAGCAACTGGTTCGCGAGATCGGCGAAGGAATCCGGCGCGCCGCGGCCCATGCCCGAAGGTGCTGCCGCCAGTGCGGCGGGACTGGCAAACGCCAACGCGCCCGCAAACGCCGCGCCCCCCGCCAGACGCAAGAATTCCAACCATGACACGCGCATTGCCCGACGAACTCCCAAATCCGCGCCCCCCAATGACGCCGATACAATGATGCAGATAGAGTATGAACCAAATCCCACAAGGCCGGCGCATCGATTTGAGTTGCAGATGTGCAACGCCGGACACAGTTGCTTGAGGAAGCGCCCGATCAGCATAGGACCAATACGGTTGACATACATACCGTACTAGTTCATACTTTGTTCCTGAGATCAGGGACGACCATGGAGAGAATCCCCAAAATTCCACCTTCCGGCCCACCGAAGGCGGCCGCGCGCGCCGCCCGGCTGGCAAGACTCCGGGCCATCGGGCGGGCAGCCGGCATAGCGGAAGGCGCGATCGATACCGCGGAAGCCTCTCTCGCCGGCGCCTTCGCGTTGGGGGATTTTCTGGATTCGCTCCGGCGCGCGGCAGGCGGCGATGGCTGAGCGCGACGAATTCGGGGAGTTGGAATTGTTGTTGGCGGAGGCGGGGCCGCACGACCAGTTGGAACTGTCAAATGCGGCAGCCCGGCTTCTCATGTACGACCCTATGGACCGCGCGCGGCTTTCTTCCTTCCATCGTGCCGGGGCATTCGCGGACGGTGCGATGCTGGTCTATTGCGCCGCGCTCCCCGATTACGGATTTCAGTTCGGGCTGGGGCCGAGGCGAAGCGGGAGTCCGCGCCGCGCCACCGCGCTGACCTGGCAGCGCGACGATGCTTGCGCGATGCCCTATTCCGCGACGACACCGGCACTCGCCTTGCTGCGCGCCGCCGTGCACGACACCGCGCGGATGCACGACGCGCACACTCTCGCCGCCTGCCCCCTCTGCCGCGGCCTCGGCTGGTACGTCACGGCGGAAAACCGCAAGCAGATGTGCCGGCATGGCGCGCGATAGACCCGGCCTTACCTTCGCGCGCCCGATCCGGTAATCATGCGCCCGACGACCCCGTAGCTCAGCCGGATAGAGCAACGGTTTCCTAAACCGTAGGCCGCGTGTTCGAATCACGCCGGGGTCGCCATGCTTCCGGTATGTTGGCGCAGGAGCGCCTCGACATTGGCCCGCGTCATCGCGACCAGCGCTTCGGCGACGGTATCCGCCTTCGCCGCGTTGCGGCTCATCAGCCAATTGGCGATCAGCGCGATCTGGGATTCGGCGATTTGCGCGGCGATCATCGGCAACGGGAGAATGGAGCGCGAGCCGCAATGCGCGCGCAGCAATGCCGTCAGCCGCGGTTCGATCAGCTCGGCGAGGCAGCGGATCCAGACGGCGCGCGCGGGATACGCAAAGAATACACGGTTGAGCTTGCGCTGGCTGTGGAAATGCTCGAGCAGCGCGGTGAGCGCGGCGGCCGTCACACCCTGTCCCACCAGCGCGGCGAGACCGCCGGACGGCCGCGTCAGGCTCTGCTTCAGAATGTCGTCCTTGCTCCGGAAATGGAGATAGAAGGTCGAGCGGCCGACATCGGCGCGCACGACGATATCTTCGACCGACACATCCGGAAAACCGCGCGTCAGCATCAGTTCGACAAAGGCAGACATCAGAGCCGTGCGCGTGCGGGCGGTGCGGCGGTCGGGCGTCTTTGCGGGCATGACGGAAATCCGTTCGGGGCCGGCCCAGATTGACCCCTTTGCCGGCGCAGCGCCAATCCGTCCGCAAGACAAATCGCAACGAGTGTCCATAAATGGACAGCCAACCGCACGCCGCCAACAACGCGTCCTCTCGGCACGCTAGCGTTCCACATCTTGTGCGCCGGTCCGTCTTTCAAGGCCGCAAACATCGCGACATGCAAATCCTGCAGGAACCCACGACATGACAACTGAAAGAACCGGACGCGCCGCGGGCATTCTCCTATTGCTCACAGCGCTCGCATCGCTCGCGCTGCTCGCGGCGCATCCGGCCGAGACGGCGACGACGTTCGCAGCCGTGTTGACGGAGGAAGCGGCCAACCGCAACGTGGCGGCCGTGGTGCATGGCGGTTATATCCTGGTGCTCGTTCTGCAGGTCGTCGGCTATGCGAAGCTCTCCGCGCGGCTCGATCTGCGCCGGCTCCTGCCTCTCGCCGGACTCGTGTTCTTCGCGGCAGGAACCGTCATCCTCTCCGCGTCGTTGTTGCTCGACGGTCTCGTCATCCCGGCCCTCGCCGCGCGCTATGCCGATGTGCCCGCCAAAATCGACTCCGCGCGCACCCTGTTCGTGTTCTGCGAAACGGCCATCGGATTCCTGATGCCGATGGGCCTGGCGTTCCAGGGCGCCGCCATCGCCAGCTGGGGTGCTGCATTGTGGCGTGCATCGTCGCACATCGCGGGCGCCATCGGATTGTTGTCCGGCCTCGGCATGATCGCCGCGCTGGCAGCCAACGTCGCACAGCCGAATCCGATGCTCCTGATGGGCTCACTGGCCGTTCCCATACTCTGGGCCTTTGTCGCGGCAACGCAGATGATCCGGAGCACGGGAACGGAAACGTTGCGGCGGTCGACGGATTTGCCGATCCTCGAAGAAGGATGACATCGGTCGATATCGCGTACTACGAGTTTGGAAACAGTTCTCCAGGGGCATGATCCGAATAAATCGGATCACGCCTTTGGTTCCTCGATTGGCCCGCAGTCCAGCGGCAAATCGCTACGCCGAGATCTTTGCGCCGGCGCCATTGGGCTTCTCCGGCGGTCCTTGTTCGCGCGACACCGAGGAAGAACTGAGAACCGGTCTTGAACTCTTGCTCTCGGTCTTTCCGAACTCCGGCCGGCAATGGCCGTCGATGAAGGCGCCGGATTCGATCCGGATGTCCTGATGGATCACGTCGCCGGACATGTGGGCCGTGCGGGTCAGCACGACCTTCTTCGCTTCGATCTTGCCGTCGACCGTGCCGGACAGCTCGACCGCGTCGCCATAAACGGTTCCCTTGACCTTCGCGTTGGCGCCGACTTTCACCGACACCGCGCGAACGTCGCCGTCCACTTCGCCCTCGATCTCGATGTCTTCCGTGCTTTCAAGCTGGCCGGTGATCTTGAGGGCCTTGCTGATGATCGACGCCGAAGCCTGGGGCGCCGGCCGGGCCGTGGCCGCGGGCGTCGCCGCGCCGGAAACCGGCTGCACGGGAACGGGCTTGGGATCCGAATAAGTCGACATCGATGAATCTCCTCTTTCTGGCGCCTTGGCGCCGCTGACGGGGTCGGACGGTTTTTCGCTGCGTGAAAAGACGGTCATGTTCTGGTCTCCGGGAGTTGTTCGAGTGTTTCGAAATAGCTGGGCGGGCGCCACGGCATGCGCCCGTCGATCCGCGCGCCTTTCGCAACCGTGACGGTGTGATGAAAAATCCGCCCCGTGATGTCGGCCGAGCTGTCCAGCGTCACGTTGAGAGCGAAAACGCGCCCGTTCAGCCGCCCGCCTATAAGGACCTCTCGGGCGACCACGTCGCCCTCGACATATCCGCCCAAACCCAGAATGAGACGGTCGGCGTTGATGCGCCCCAGCACGACCCCCTGGACGAACAATTCGCCGTCCGTATCGAGGATGCCTTTGACCGTCAGGGCTTCGCGCAGATGCGACGGCGCCTCGTCACGGTCGAGTGACGTCCCGGCACGGTCGCGGCGCGGCAAAGCGGGCATAGGTTCGCCTTTCACAATCCAAAGGCAGTAACCCCCGCTGAAAAAGATCATGGCGCACATTCCGCGCACGCGGCAAGACGGATTCGCACGCGATCGATGAATAATGTGCGAAACCGAGGGATTGCGCGGCTTCCGCGGCGGACCTAATCCGGCCGGACGTCGACGCCCAGTTGCTCGAGGATGGATTCCTGCTGGCTTTGGTCGATGGTGAGGCCCGCATAGTCGGCGAGCACTGCGAGGTTCAGGCCCGTGATCGCAGAGCCGCGCAGGTCCGCACCGCCGAGCCGGGCGCGCTCCCATTCGGCACGGTCGATGGTGCAGCCCTTCACCGTGGCGTCGGTCAGGTCGGCGTCGAACAGGAGCGTTTCCGAGAATTTGCAGGAGAGTAGTTCGCAGGATTTGAGCGACAGGCCGGACATGTCCGCAAAACTGAAATTGCAGGTGTCGAACATGGCTTTTGTGACGATCACCTTGCGCGACAGTGCGCGGCTGAAGCTTGTGCCGCGAAAATTCGTGCCCCTAAAACCGCACCCGTTCGCTTTCACCGCATAGAGGTCGCAGCGCTCGAATGTGCCGGCGGAAAAGTTGCAGCTCGATAGCTCCGCACCCTTCATCTCGCAGAACGCGAAGGTACAACCCGCCTTCTGTTCCGCATCGAAAAAAAGGCAACCGGTAAACCGGACATCGACGAACTTACAGCTTGAGATTCGACCGGGCACGAATTTGCAGTTCTTGAAAGCAGCTTCCGAGAAATCCGCGCCTTTGATCGACGGCACCTGGAACAGACAATCTTGGCATGCTAACTGCCCCAATTCGTTGCTGCAGCGTAGGCCCGATTGGGAATTGAATCACGTCCCGCAGAAAGTCTGATGCACGATCTGATCCGGCCGCGGTGGATCGGCGTAGCGTGCGAATTCCGGCTGGTCGTCGTAAGGGCGCGACAACACGGCGAGCAGAGTCTCGAAGGGTATAAAATCTTTGCGCTCGACCGCGGCCATGATCGCTTCTTCCACCCGATGATTGCGCGGAATGAAGGCCGGATTCGCCGCACGCATGACGGCCTGTCGCGCGCGCACCTCGCTCGTTTCCCGGGATAGTCTCTCGCGCCATTTCGCGGCCCATGCGTCGAATACAGCCGGATCGGTAAACAGATTGCGCACCGCGGCGTCGCCTTCCGGGCCGGCGGCCGCGTCGCACAACCGCCGAAACGTCAATATGAAATCCGCGCCGTTCGCCGTCATGCGCTGCAGAAGATCCTGCGCGAGCACGAAATCGTCGGGTTCGGTTCGCAGGAGACCGAGCTTGCGGCCAAGCCCTGCCGCGTAACCCGCCTGGAATCGCGGCGCGAACGCGGCCAGTGCGCTCTGCGCGATGTCCACGGCCGCGTTTTCCTCTTCCGCCAGCAGCGGCAACAGCGTTTCGGCCAGACGCGTGAGATTCCACAATGCAATGCTGGGCTGGTTGCCATAGGCATAGCGCCCGCCGCTGTCGATCGAGCTGAAGACCGTCGCGGGGTCGTAGGCGTCCATGAACGCGCAGGGACCGTAATCGATGGTCTCGCCGGAAATCGTCATGTTGTCGGTGTTCATGACGCCGTGGATGAAGCCCACCAGAAGCCATTGCACGACCAGATCGGCCTGGCGCGCGATGACGGATTCGAGCAGTGCGAGCGCCGGGTTCGGAGCCTGTGCGGCCTCGGGATAGTGCCGTGCGGCCACGTGATCGACGAGAATCCTGATTCCCTCCAGATCGCCGCGCGCGGCGAAGAACTGGAACGTACCGATGCGGATATGGCTGGATGCCACACGCGCGAACACCGCGCCCGGCAATGCCGTCTCGCGCCAGACGGTTTCTCCCGTGGCGACCGCCGCGAGCGCGCGCGTGGAGGGAATGCCCAGCGCTGCCATCGCTTCGCTGACGATATATTCGCGCAAGACCGGACCAAGCGCCGCCCGCCCGTCGCCGCGCCGGGAGAATGGCGTCGGACCCGCACCCTTGAGCTGGATGTCACGGCGCACGCCGTCCCGATCGATCACTTCGCCCAGCAGAATGGCGCGTCCATCGCCCAGTTGCGGCACGAAACCGCCGAACTGATGTCCGGCATAGGCCATGGCGAGTGGTTCGCCCGCTGCGGGCACGACATTACCGGCCAGCGTCGCCACGCCTTCGGGCGTCGCCAGCCGGGCCGGATCGAGACCCAGCTGAACGGCAAGTTTTTCGTTGAGCTTGATCAGCCGCGGTTGCGCCACCGGGGTAGGCGGAAGCCGCGCAAAGAAGCGATCCGGCAAACGCGCATAGCTATTGTCGAAGGGAAAGATTTCCGCTGTTTCGGCCGTCATGTCCGCGCCAATCATTCACGCAACATATTCGCGCCGACGGCGATATCAATGCTTGTTGTGTTTGGCCAATTGCGCGAGTGCGAGCGTCTGGCGGTGCCATTGGCGGATGGGCATGGCCGGATAGCCGCCCACCGCCTCGCCGGGTGCCACATCGCGCATGACGCCGCTTTTGCCCGCGATGCGCGCGTCCGAGCCCACAGTCACGTGGTCGTTGATGGCGGTTTGCCCGCCCACCATGACCCGATCGCCCAAGGTCGTGCTGCCCGCGATTCCCGCCTGCCCGGCGAGCACGCAATGACGCCCGATGCGCACATTGTGCGCAATCTGCACCAGATTATCGATTGCGGTGCCAGCGCCGATGACTGTGTCGCCCATCGCGCCGCGGTCGACCGCGCTGTTGCTGCCGATCTGCACATCGTCTTCGATGATGACGCGGCCCAGTTGCGCGATGCGCAGCAGACCGGTCGGGCACGGCACAAAGCCGAAGCCTTCGCCGCCGATACTGACATTCGACGAGATGCTGACGCGAGCGCCGATCATGGCGTGGCTGATCGACGTGTTGGCGCCGATGATGCAGCCGTCGCCGATGGTCACCCCGGCGCCGATCACGACGTTGCTCTCCACCTGGCAATGCGCGCCGATGCTTGCGCCGCTTCCCACCACGACGCCCGAACCGATCTGCGAACCCTTTCCGATCGAAGCGGTGGGATCGATTTGCGCGCTGGGATGCACGCCTTCCGCGAATGCGAGCGGCGGGTAAAAAAGATGGCCGATCCTCGCAAAGGCCAGCCGCGGGTCGCTCACAAGCAGAAGCCAGCTGCCATTGTGCGCGTGCTCGCTCAGCGCACGGTTGGTCACCACGACGCTCGCGTGATTGTTGGCGAAATCGGATGTCCGCTTGCCGTCGCTGAACACGCTGAGTTCGCCGGCTTTGGCGCAATCGAGCGCGGCGACATCGCGAACAAGGAAACTCGCTGCCGCCGGAGCCAACAACTCGCCGCCGACATGTGCTGCTATCTCACCCAGCGCGATGGGAGCGCTGCGGCGGAAGAAACGATCATCTGTCAAGAAACGCCTTTCACACCTGATCCGTCAGGTAGCTCCGCTCGGCGATCACCGACGGTCTCGGGCTTCGTCGTAAGTATGGCACGGCGGAAGAGTCATTTGAAGCAAAACACGCATTCGAATAGTGTTGAGCAGGCTGCGAATTGTGAGCTGTTTTATACAGTTCGGCCCGCCCTTGCCCCGGTATAAGCTCCGTTTTCGCGCACGATAGCGCCGTTCACGATCACTGCATCGATGCCGTCAGCATGACAGATGTAGCGGCGCGCTTCGCCCGGGAAATCGGAAACGAATTCCTCTTCGCGCCGCGCAATCGTGTCGGGATCGAACAACACGAGATCTGCCGCAAAGCCTTCGCGGATCCTGCCGCGATTGGCGATGCCCCAGATTTCCGCCAGATCGCCCGTCAGCCTTTGCACTGCGCGCTCGAGGCTCATCTTGCCCAGCTTGCGCACGAAACGCTCCATCAGGTCGCTGGTATCGCCCGCGCCGCAGAACTGGGAAATATGTGCGCCCGCATCCGACGCGCCGACATGAATGAGCGGATGATCCAGAATCTTGATGACCTCGTCGGGATTGGCGTGGATCACGCCCTTCAACTGGAATTCGGTCTGCAAATCGTCGCGCACCGCGATGTCGAGCATCGCATCGGGCAACGATTTGCCCAACAGCTGCGCCGCCTCGTAGAGCGGCTTGCCTTCGAATCTCTTGTTTTCGGCGCTATAGGTATCGCCGACGCGCAGGATCGAAAGAAGCGGTAACAGGCGCGCGCTTGCCGCCTCCACCAGACCGGGTCGCGCGGCAGGGTCGGCAAATGCCGCAATGCGCTCTGCGATGGGCAACTGCATCAGCGCGTTCCATTCGGGCGTGCCATAAAGCAGGAACGAGGTTTCCGACAGGCGCATATTGATGTCGAAGCTGCGCGGCATGGACTGGCCATAGACCTTCGCGCCGCGGCGCTGCTGCTCCTCGAGCTTGGCGAGACTGCGCTTCCAGTTTTCGGGCGCCACGGGACTATAGGTGATGGGCGCAATCGAACACATCACGCCGCTGACAAGGCTCAGTTCGCCAAGTTCTTCGATGTTGGCAAGCTGCTGCTCGATATCGATGAAATAGGGCACGGTCTGCAGAACGCCGCGACCACTCTTTGCCATCGCGCGGCACAACGCGATCTTCTCGCGCATATCGGCGAGACGGCTCGGAACCGGGCGACTGTCTTCGTCGATATCGACATAGGAAATCGAAAGCCCCATCGCGCCGGCCGCCATCGCCTGCTCGAGCAGTGTGCACATGCGAGCGATCTCATCGTCGGTTGCCACGCGCTCCTGGCTTTCCTTGCCCATCACATAGAAACGCAGCGCGGAGTGACCGACGAGCGCGCCCACATTGAGGCCGAGGCCGGGACGGATGAAATCGAGATATTCGCCGAAGCTTTCCCATGCGAATGAGACCGCCGCATCGAAGGTCGGCTCCTTGATGTCTTCGATCTTCTCGAACATTTTGACCAGCTTGCGGCGTCCGCCCGGCTTCACCGGCGCCAGGCTGAGCGAGCAGTTCCCGATCACCACGGTCGTCACGCCATGCTCGATGCTCGGCGTCGCGAGCCTGTCCCAGCAGATCTGCGGGTCGTAATGGGTATGAATGTCGATGAAGCCGGGCGCGAGCACGTGGCCCTTCGCATCGATCTCCCGGCGCGCCGAACCGGCAAATTTGCCGATGGAGGCGATCAGCCCGTCTTTGACGCCCACATCGGCCGCGAAAGAGGCTGCACCCGTGCCGTCGATCACGCGAGCGTTTCTGATGACCAGATCCATGCGATGTCCCTTCGAGTTTGACGATGCTAGGCGAAGCGGCCGCAAGGACCAAATCGACTCAAATCCGCCGGTCGAGACCGGCCCAATAGGGTTCCCGCAGTTTGCGCTTGAATATCTTGCCGGAATCTTCGCGCGGCAATTCGGAAAGGAATTCGATTCGTCGGGGCATCTTGTAGCCGGCGACGCGTCCGCTCAAATAGGCCTTCACGTCGCCTTCCGTCAGATCGATCCCGGGCTGCGGCTGGACCACCGCGCACACCGCCTCGCCATATTCCTCGTTGGGAATGCCGAAGATCGCGCAATCGGCCACGCCGGGCATGCGGTGGAGCTGCGACTCGATTTCGGCGGGATAAATATTGACGCCACCCGAAATGATCATGTCGTTGGCGCGGTCGCACAGATAGAGATATCCGTCCTCGTCGAAATAGCCCACATCGCCCGGCGCGATAAGGCCCAGCTTCTCAGCCTTGCGCCGCTTGGCATCGTCCTGGTGATAAGTGAAATCCGCGGCCGCCTTCACGCGACCGACGACTTCGCCGATCGCGCGCGGCGCCAGGCTTTCGCCATCCTCGCCGATCACCCGCACATCGGCTTCAGGAATGGCTTTGCCGACAGTCCCCGGATGGGCCAGCCATTCTTCCGACGTGCAGAACACGATGATGCCCGTCTCGGTGCTTCCGTAATATTCGTTGATGACCGGGCCCCACCATTCGATCATTGCGCGCTTGACGGGCGGCGACACGGGAGCTGCGGCATGCACCACAAATCTCAGCGACGACACATCGTATTTGCGCCGGACCCCCTCGGGCAGCTTGAGCAGGCGATTGAACATGATCGGCACGAGATGAAGATGCGTGACCCGATATTTTTCGATGAGTTGCAGCAATTCTTCAGCGTCGAAGCGGGGTTCGAGGATTACGTTGGCGCCCAGCCGGGTGGAGGAAACGCCATAGGCGTTCGGCGCCGAATGGTACATGGGCCCCGTAATCACGGTGACGATCTCATCGGGTGAATTGAGATAAGGCGCAAAGCCGAAGCCGCGCGCAAGGATCACGCTGCCGAGTTGCACCTGCTCCGGCGTCGGCGGGTTGCGCCGCACACCCTTCGGCCGGCCAGTCGTGCCGGACGTGTAGATCATCGTGCCGGGCGGTTCCTTCGTGCCGGCCTCGAGCGGCGCAAATCCGGCGAGCCACGCATCCCAATCCTGCGCATGGGGCGGCAGCGCGGACGAACCGGCGACACCATAAGCGCGGGCAATCTCGGGCGGCGTGGGAACCACCAGCAGCGGAACGCTCGCCGGTATCGCCGCACGAATGGGCTCGACCAGATCGGAATGAATCACAATCGCCTTGGCACCGGAATTCTCGAACACATAGCGCGCCTCGTCCTCCGTGTAGTGCCAGTTCACCGGAACGGGATAGGCGTCCACCATGCCGGCGCCGAGGCTCGCCTCCAGAAACGGAAAATCGTTGCGCAGATAGAGCGCCACCGTATCACCGCGCCCGATGCCGAGCGAGGTAAAGCCTGACGCAGCCCGCGCCGCGCGCGCCGTCAACTCCGCGGTCGTCCGGACCCGTTCGCCGCTTCTGATGTCAGCCATATCGTTTCCCCGGCAAAAGCGGGCTCTTTCGGCCCTTTCGTCCTTCCCACTGCATAGGAAGATTTGCGGTTCGGCAAGCCGGCGTCCCTTCAATCGATCAGTGGCCAGCTTCCCCCACCGTCTTCGCCAGCAAAGCCAACGCCTCGTCGGTTTCGTGTGTAAGCGCGCGAACCGCAAGCCGGCTTTCGATCACGAGCCCGACTGCGCCCACGACGAAGGCGGCGAATCCGATCAGGCCGCAGACAAGGGCCACGAAGATCGGAATATCGGTCGCGCTCCCACCGGCCGCTTCCGCGATCACCGCGCCCAGAACCGACATCAATGTCGCCACGGAAAACATCGCGGCCGAAAGATAGAGGCTCGTCAGGGTTCGCGCGATGAGCCGCACGCGACGCGCGGCGATCGTCAATTCCGCCCGGCCAGCGGCCGACAATGTCTGCACGTCACGCGCAAGCTGGCGTGAGCGGTCGATCGCGCGTGCAAAGCGGTTCGACGTGCTGAGTAACAGGAGCGCCGCCGCGTTGGTGAGGATCGCGGGCCCGCTCACATAGGAGAGAACGATGAACGGATTGGTGGAGAGCATGATCGATTCCTCGTGGCTTCGAGGCGCCCGATAGGATTGGCTGCCGGTCTAAAGAACGACAGCTTCGACGGGTCTCCGGGCGCTCGCAAGTCCGGGCCATGTCGGAGTGCCCATGTAAAAGACAAAAGTCGGCTGCCAAGTCGCGTCGCCGATGATGTCGCCAAGCAAACCTGCCTGCTTCGCGGGTTTCCCCAGCGCTTTCTCGCGGTCGACAAGCTCCACGGCTTCATTGCAGGGCCGCCCGGCCAACCCCCGCGCCGTCGCCAGCAGATGCGCCCGCTGCCAAATCCGCCCTGCGCGAAGACACTGCTCCTGGTCGTAGCGGTCGCGCACGGCCAACATCCCGATGAGCGGCGCGCTCAGCATCAAGTCGGCATAGCCCGTCTTCTCTTCGCGGGCGGAAGCCCATTGCAGCACCCAGGCGGGCAACATCTTGGTGAAGCCTGCAGCGACGGGAGC
>JBEKLK010000184.1:0-7067 GCA_050010235.1 Rhizomicrobium sp. | reverse complement strand
CTCGAAACCCTGCTACAGCTCCATTATCGCAGGAAAAATTTGGTAATTCCTCGACAAATCTTACCACGGTGCCGAGGTCTTGACGATACCCGTTGCCGCGTGCGGAAACGCGCATCACAAGTTGAACTTGCGCCGGTCGTGCCGACGGATTCGGTATTCGTAACGGCGAAGATGCAGCAGCGCGAGTGTCGAAACGCCAGGCTCGTCGTGAAACCGGCAGGCCGGGAATAACTGTCGGGCGCGTTTGATATGGCGAGCCCATTGCGCACCGCCGTTCACTTTGAACCTTCGCTACTGATTCACCACTCGGTTCACGCCGGAAAGGTCCGTGGGCCATTGAATGCTGAGGCCGCAACTCGAATCCAGTTCCCGGGGCCAAATCGAGACGGTTTCAAGCAGGGGAAGCGCGCCGCGCTTGCGCAGTGTGGAGACGGCCGTGAAAACAGCCTGGTCGTCAAACGCGGTTTCCATGACGACAAGCTTCGATCCGATGCTCTGTGCGTCTGCTTCGCCTTCCAGCAACACGCTCTCAGCTATTTGTTCGTCCGGGACGTACATATGGAGGTCGAGTGTGTGCGGACGGACGCCCGCGGATCGGTAAAGCGCAACGATGCTGTCCAGTCCGTTCTTTGCGCGCCTGAGCGAAGGGCCGTGACAACTCACGAAGGAATGGTCGTCTCCATATGTCTTGGCGTATGCCGTGACCATGTATGTCACGAACTGCTGCATGTCCGCCTGCATCTCTGGCGACGAGCCGCCGCCGGGGCAACTTTCATTCGCGAGATCGAAATAGACGGGTGTTCCAGGCGAACTTCCGAGCCGCGCTGCATCGATAACCTGCTTGCGCAGATTCCAGTCGCCGGCGAGATGGCTGCTATCGAAGCAACCGGTCTGGCCATTCTTGGGGCATTTCGGACTGCTCGCGCCCTGGTTTCCGAAGTTCATGTAGATCTTCGAATACCCCAACGATGCCGCCTTTCTGATGACGGCCGTGATGTTGTTCAACACCACCGGCGGAACGTTTGTTTCATTCGAAAGCAGGCCGAGATGAACTTCCGGACCGCTCGCGACGCTGAGATCGCTGCCACCGATCCACAACAGCAGGCGCAACACGTCGGCGCCGTTCCGCATCGCTTTCAACGTAGCGTCCACTTGGGCACGGATGGCGGGTTGATCGTAATGCAGCAGAATATTGTCGGCGGAATTGATGGAAGGAACCTTCTGCCCGGCTCCTTTTTTCCCGCCGGGCACAATTCCTCCGGGGCAGTTCACGCGGGTGTGGGTGTACGTGTAGCCTATGGAAACGTGCCCAGCCTGGGCCAAAGAAGGTGCGGCCCCTCCTGTTGCGCATACGGCAACCCCTGCGACCACAGCCGCACGCGTGAGAGCCCAAATGACGGTCACGGGCCGGCGAGCCTGCAAGTTGGCGTTGAATCCCCTGCCGCCAAAGCGGCTAGACGCATCCTGGGACATCACTCTTCTCCACGCGTGAAATTTCGAGGCCGGGCGCATCGTCCTGCTACCCTCACTCTACCATGGCGCGGCTTCCATTCCGATACCTTGGTTCATTCAGCCGTAAGCGGAATCGGCGGATTGGATTGGGATAAAACGGGGCGCCGCGCTGCATGCCACGCCCCCCGGGTCCATCCTCTCGGGCGCCTTGCTCGGGATAGTCAACGCGCGTGCCGACCGCGACCGAAGGACAAGGGCTTCTCAATATGAACAGGGGTGTTCGGTCGGTAAATGCCGGGCTAATGTGAGTCGCATTCCGAACGCCCGGATGTCGACGCGCATAATGGATTCGATTAAGGAGAAGCAGGAATTGCCCGAAAAAATCGTCCTACATATCGGGTCCCATAAGACCGGAACGACCGCGATTCAAAAAGCGTTGCTTGATAATCGCGAATTTCTTCGCGCGTCGAATATCACCTACCCGGATATCGGCTTCTTCTATTTCGGGCACCACCATTTGGTCGAAGCGCTGAGAGCCGCAGACGGCGAGCGCTTTGCCGCCATGGCTGAAGAAATCAATGCGCTGGACGGGACTGTCGTGTTCTCCAGCGAGAATTTCTGTTTGTGCCCTGCCGATGCCGTGAAGACTCTCGCGCGATCGCTGAAGGCCGACTCGATCGAGATTATCTACTATCAGAGGAACGTCCTCGAGTTGATTTATTTGTGGTGGCTCGAGCTCGTAAAGCACGGCAATAAAGAGATATTGTTGCGTTTCTATGCCGACAGCGTCACGCGTCCCGGGCGCCAGCACTTGTTGAGTCCGAAAGTCATTCTCGATCGATGGGGCGACGCATTCGGCCGGGATGCAGTCAAGATATTTCTCTATGAAAACACGCCCGACACCGCCTCTCATTTTTTTAAAGTTGTGCTGGGACTCAGCGACTTCGAAAGCGATCCGGGATCGAGGTACATCAACAAATCCTATGATACCGCGGCGGTAGAACTGATACGATTTCTCAATGCGGCAGGGATCGGTGGGTTGGCGGCAGTGCGCGAGAACCACGAGGGCAAGAGCCTTCTCGACCACATGAGGAAGCTTGCCGCGCCGTACTTATCGTCCATTTCGGTCGATTTCGATTGCATGCCTTTCAAACGGATTGAGGCGGAATTTCAGCGCCATTGGCTGGCGAGAATTCAAAATCACACCGGCGCACAGCATCTGTTTTCAGTCCGGAGTGCAGATATCCGATATGTGGATCCGGCTTTTTGGTATTCGGAATACGAATTCACGCAAGAAGCCCTGCGTTTCGCCGAATCCGTGCGTGCGCAAAAGAACGCGGGCGCGGCGGGTTAATGGAGCGTTGATCGGCCAGCTGTGATTGAATGCAATCACCGAACTCCATCGTATCCGGATGAAAAGTCGATAGCGGGTCAGCTCCCGCTCAATTGGGCCGAATTCTCCAGCGAAGATTGTGCCGGCGACAGCACAAGGCGCTTCTCCAATATCCTGCGATATTCGTCGAACGGCGCGTGGAGCGATATGTATTGCCGATTGGACGAAGTCAGCGCGTCGCCGCGACGCGCATCCAATTCACCCGATTTTTCCATCAATTTTTCATATTGGGCCTGCACCTGGGGAGAGACGTCGAGCCCCAATTTTTCGAACAACGGCCCCAAGTCCGCGGCCTGCAGGAACAAATCCTCGTAACTCACAATATGAACGCGGATGTTCCTCTTCTTGTCGGCGATAAACTGCAGCGTAAGCTCGATCGATTGCCGCCAATCGGCGATCGATTGTTTGTAATCCTTGTCAGGCGTCCATGTCGGATCGCCGCGATCTGCTCGCCTTTGGTATGATCCTGCGACGTCAATGATATTGCGAACTATGAATATAATATTGGCGCCTGGCATCGTGGCTTCAAGATTGGCGTATTTCAGGAACAGGAACGGAATCTTGTCGCCGATCCAAAGCGCTTTGTCATACCGCTTTTCCGCCATCTCGTAGTAGCGACTGAATTCGACCAGGTTTTTATAAAACGTTTCCTTCGGTTGCAGGTCGAAGAATTTTTGCTTGTCGTAAAGTTCCGGCGTCAAAGATTTGTTTTTCTGTTGGGCGAACAGAACATAGCGCTCGACCCCCAGCACGATTCTCGGATGGGCAACCATCAGCCGCCATAGTGCAGTTGTCCCCGAGCGTGGGCAGCCGCAAATAAATAGAAACTTCTTGTCCATCTGCAGGGCTTTCAGTGGGCCAACCATCAATTGACTAGAATTGCGCAACACTCCGCGCTGCGACCATTAATTCGCGACGCGAGCATGCATCCATCGATCGCCGCGTCAATTTCCGTATCGTTGCGGACGAGCGTGCTGATAAACGAGCGCCCAATCCTTCCGGCCGTAAACGTCGATTTTTGCCAGCGCTTCCTGGAACGATTCGACACCCGACGAGAATGAGAATTTCGTCTGGGCGAAATTCAGCGCGCTTGAGCCGATCCGTTCCCACAGCTTCTTGTCGGTGTAGAGTGAGACAACCGCATCCGCCCATTCTTGGGCATTCTTGGCGACAAGGCAATCGATTCCGCCGGTCAGGCCGGAACCCTCGACCGCAACCGGAGAAAGAACGCTGGGTACGCCGCGCGAGACTGCCTCCAACACCTTGCCTTTCAGCCCGGCGCCGGCCAGGAGAGGTGCGACGAATATCCGGTTGGCCGAAAAAGCCTCATCCAGATCCGGCAGGTAGCCCAGAATTTGCACCGATTCCGATGCAAGCTCCTTGACGGACTCCGGCGCTCCGCTTCCCACCACGTTGAAGCAGATATCGGGAATGCGGTCACGAACAAGCGGCAACACGTCCTTCACGAAAAACTTGACGGCCTGTTCGTTCGGCGGGTGCCCGAATCCGCCCAGGAACAAGATGTCCTTCGTTTTCTCGAAAGAACGCGAGAGTTTTTTGGTGTCCACGATCCAGGGCATCTTTGCCGTAACCGCGCCGCTGCTGATGTGGCTTTCGAGGACGGCGAGTTCGACATCGGAATAGCTGAATGTCAGGTCGCTCGAACGCACGACGGCCAACTCCGCTTCGCGCGTCGCCTCGGCCCGTTCGATCGAATAGCTCGGATTTCCGCTCGCCGCCTCGCGCAGTTCGCGGAGAAAATGAAGGTCGGCGACGTTCAGTATTACTTTGGTATTGGGCGCGACGGAGCGGATCAGCGGAATAATCTGTTCGCCGACCTTATATCGCGTGACATAGACGACATCGTACTCCTTGGCGTTCTGACGGATATAGTCGACAAAATCCATCACAAAGGGCGCGTAGAGGCATTCGACGCCGATGCGCTGAAGCGCCAGCGTGTGACGGTCCATCCAAGCCAGATTTCGCGGCAGGAACGTCACCTTCGCGCCCTGGCTCTGGAACAGCCTTATCTCCTGGAACGCCGCGTAGCTGCCGGCGTCGTTGTCGACAAAGGGAACATGCTGGTCGACAAAGAGAACGCGAAACGCGACGTTCCGGTCCTTCTCACGATCGGGACGCACGCCTTGGACGCCGTGGTTACCGTAACCCTTCACCCATTTGCGCTTGAACTTCGGTCGGTTCACTTCCTGAAAACGCTTCATGCCGGACGCCACGCTGGTTCCAGCCGATTGCCCTTCATAGTGATAGACGGTCGACGCGGGAACATAGACGACGCAATGCCCCGCCGCGCGCACTTTCATGGCGAGGTCGGTGTCCTCGAAATAGGCCGGAGCGAATTCCGCGCTGAACCCGCCCAGACTTTTCCAGAGTTCGGTCGGAAGCATGATCGCCGCGCCGGAAACATAGTCGGTCTGGCGCAGATAGTTGAAGGCGGGATCGGCGGCGTTGGCGTTGCGTCCGACATTCCAGGGGTTGCCGGAATTCCAGACGATGCCGCCCGCTTCCTGCAAATGCCCGTCGGGATAAAGAAGCTTCGAACCTGCCAGGCCGACATTGTTGAAATTGCGAAAAACCGAAATCAGCTCATCAAGCCAGCGCGCCGTCACTTCGGTATCGTTGTTGAGCATCATCACGAATTCGCCCCGGGCAAGGGCGGCGCCGTCGTTGCAGGAATTGACGAATCCCAGGCTGGTCTTGTGCCGAACGACTTTGATTCCCTTGACGAATTCGTCGATTTTCAGGGTCTCGTCGGAAGAGCCATCGTCCACAACGATGACTTCAAACGTCGTCTCGTTGAATGCGAACTGCAGGGCACACAGGCAGAAATACGTGATCTCGAATTTGTTGTGTACCGGAATGACGACAGACACCGTCGGCTTCGCGGCCTCGGCAAACGTCAGCAGCGGATAGGTCTTGCGCTTTCGGAACCCGCCCAGCAGCTCGTCATAGACGGGCGGAATGCGGACGGAAGGGTCCGTCTGCATTTTTTCGAACCACGCCCGGAACGACCGCAAATGATAGCGCGCGGCAGGCGCCAGCGTCCCGTCGAGCGGCGCGCCCGCATAAACCTGCACGGCGTCCCAGGGAGTGATCTGCATCGGCAGAATTTCGTAGGTGCTGGCGAGAGCCAGCATTTGCGGCAGAATCCGAAGCTCGATCAGATGCGCCGCGCCGTCCAGGTGTTTGCTGCTGAGGAAAACAACGCCCGAAAATACCTGCCCATCCGTCTCGACAACGCTCGAACCGCTCGAGGCGCCGTCCACAAAAACGCCGACGGTCAGCGTGTCGGTGATATAGCCCGTCGCGCGGCCGGTGAATTCCACCCTGCTGGCGTCCACGGAAAATTTCAGGATACTCAGTTCAGCCTTGTTGCTCAGCGTAATGTTGGGAATCGTCGTCGACTCTCCGTCGAACTCGATGCACAGATCGACTTTCGCGGTGTTGTCTTCGAAAATCTCCGCCGGGGCCTTCAGTCGGACTTTTGCCATTTCCAGGCCGCTATCCGAACGCGCCTGTTCGAGAAGCTTCAGGGGCAGCGTAATGGATTTTTCGGTGGAAAGCGTCCGGGCATCGCGCAGCGACGGTCGGGCGAAAAAAAGATAGCTGGTAGATTTCTGTTCCGTTTGCCCCTTATCGAACTGTACGCAAAGAAATCGCGCATTGGCGGGCGCGACGAATTGCAATTCGATCCGGTCGTAGTCGAATGGCGTAGTGCCGCCTTTGAATCCGCGATCGACCTTGCGCAAGGGCCCATCGATAACCTCGCCCTTGGCCGTCTTGAACGAAAGCCGCAGCGTGGCGGCACAACGATGCGTCGCTGCAAAAATATCGAACTGGTATCGGGTCAGGGCCGTTATCGGTATGTCGCTCTGGCTGACGGGGTCCAGAAAAGTTACGGTCGTAACTCCATCGGACTGACGGCCCCCGGTTTCCGAAACCACATAGTGGGTGTCCTCCTGTTCGAGCATCCACTCGGGCTTGAGATTTTTGCCCAGACGCCCGTTGCTCGAAGAGGAGGTCAAAATCCAGGGGTCTCGTTCCTGATCCGAGCCGATGAGATTGACATCGCGCAGCCGCGCCGGTTGGACCTCCGTCGGCATTACGATATGCGCATTGCCGAAACGGTCCCGCAACGAAAACACCGGCTTCTCACCGGCTACGGATACGAACGACAAGGCGATTCCGCCTATTTCACTGGTGT
>JBEKLK010000183.1:0-7087 GCA_050010235.1 Rhizomicrobium sp. | reverse complement strand
GTGCAGAACAACCTGGACGCGCTGAACGGCGTCCATCATCTGGCGATTACGATCTCGGGAACGCCAACGCTCACGCTTTCGGAATCGACCTATGTCGGCGGCCTGGCGGCGCTGGGCGCGATCACGAACGCGTCCTTCACCATCGGTGTGACGGGCGTCAGCCTCGCGCAATTGTCGACAGTCACTTCCGACTTCACAAGCTTGGCCAATACGGCCCACGGCACGCTGCAGGTCGGAATCAGCGACACGGCGTCTGCGATCTCGGCAGCCCTGGACGGCCTCAACACCAACGGCTACGTCACCTCGATCAATATCGCCAGCGGCGGTGCGTTGACGCTGACGGAGTCGCAATTTGTCGGCGGTCTGACGGCGCTGGGCGAGATCACGAACTCCTTCACCGTCGACGTGTCGAATGTGGGAGCCACGCAGGCGGCCACCGTCGCCAGCGACTTCACGGGCTTGTCCACAGCATCCCATGGCAGCCTCACGATCGCGGTCAGCGATACGGCGACCGCGATCTCGGGGGCTTTGGACACCCTCAACAGCGACACCTACGTCACCTCCATCAACATCGCCAGCGGCGGTGCGCTGATGCTGACGGAGGCCCAATTCGTGGGCGGTCTCACGGCGCTGGGCAAGATCACGAACAGTTCCTTCACCATCGACGTGTCGGGTGTCAGCCTCGCACAGCTGCCAACGGTCACGAACGACTTCACGAGCCTGCCCAACGCAGGCCATACTGGATTGGGGTCGGCAACGCCCGACGTCCAGCCAAGCCACGGCGCCACGCTGCAGGTGGGGATCAGCGACACGGCGTCCGCGATCTCGGGGGCCTTGGACAGCCTCAGCACCAACGGCTACGTCACGTCCATCAACATCGCCAGCGGCGGCGCGCTGTCGGTGAGCGAATCCGTGTTTGTGGGCGGCCTGACGGCTCTGGGCGAGATCACGAACGGTTCGTTCACCGTCGACGTGACGAATGTCGGCGCCACGCAGGCAGCAACGGTTGCCACCGATTTCACGAACCTGGGCAATGCAGGCGATGGCACGCTGTCGATCGCGGTCAGCGACACGGCGTCTGCGATCTCCGGAGCTTTGGACACCCTCAACAGCAACGGCTACGTCAGCACGATCAACATCGCCAGCGGCGGCGCACTGATGCTGACGGAAGCGCAATATGTGGGCGGTCTCACGGCACTGGGCGAGATCACGAACAGCTCCTTCACCATCGCCGTCTCGGGCGTCGGCCTCGCGCAACTGTCGACGGTTACGTCGGACTTTACCCACCTGTCCAACGCGGCTCATGCGACGCTGCAGGTCGGAATCAGCGACACGGCGTCCGCGATCTCGGGAGCCTTGGACAGCCTCAACTCCAACGGCTACGTCACCTCGATCAGCATCGCCAGCGGCGGCGCACTGACGCTGACGGAAGCGCAATTTGTGGGCGGCCTCACGGCACTGGGCGAAATCTCGAACGGCTCCTTCACCATCGACGTATCGGGCGCGACCGCCGCGCAAGCAGCAGTCGTGAATACCGACTTCACGAATCTGCCCGACGCGGCGAATGCCTCGCTGTCGATCTCAGTCAGCGATACGGCCGCCCATGTCTCGGGCCATGCCGCCGCGCTGAATCTGAATTCCTATGTCACATCGGTAACGGTCACCGACACTGCGGCGGATGTTACGACCGTCCTGGATACGCTGAACGGAGTCGCGGCCTTGACCGCCATCAATCTCATCGACACGACGCCAGTTCTCGCGCTTACGGATTCGCAATTTGTAGGCGGGCTGGCAGCGCTGGGCGTCATCCAGAACGCAACCTTTGCCATCGACATCACGAGCGCCACCGCCGCGCAAGCAGCAACTGCGGCCAGCGATTTCACGGGCATAAGCTTTGTCGGCACTCCCACGCTCTCGATCGCCGTCGCCGACAATGCAACGAATGTCGCAACGGACGTAACCGCGCTGAACGGAAACCCCTATGTCACATCGATAGCAATCACCGACTCCGCGGCGCACCTGGATACGTATCTCGACAGCCTGGACGGCCTTACGGCGCCGACAACCATCACGCTCACCAACGCAACGCCAGTATTGTCGCTGACGGCGGCGCAATTCGAGGCTGGCACGGCGGCGCTCGGCGACATCACGAATTCGGCCTTCACCATCGACGTGACGACCGCCACCTCGGCGCAGGCGACGGCTATCGCCAACGAGTTCGTCGATTTGGGTAACCATTCGCACGCCGCGCTCTCGATCGCGGTCTCCGACAGCGCGCTCTTCATATCCAATACCTTCACCGTGCTCGAGGCGAACGCGTATGTGACGTCGTTGACGATCAACGACAGCAACCCGCTCAACATCGACTATGCGCAATTCAATGCCGGCACGACTCTTTTGAGCGAACTGACGGGTACGGCGACCGTCAATGTGACTGGGGTCACGGGGCAAAACTACGATTCGTTCACGGATACCTACATCAACGGCACGCTTGCCGAGACGGTCCAAAATGACAATGACAACTCGCTCAATGTCATCGGCTATGCCAGCAATCTCACTTTCGCGCCGGCCGGTCCGTCAGCACAGGTCGAAACGATCACGGTCACCGGCGCCAAAGGCGATGCATTCGTCTTCTCCGGATCGTTCGGCAATGTGACGGTCACAGGCTTCAATCTGGCGCACGACACGATCCAGTTCAGCAACGCCGATTTTGCCAACGTGGCTGCTGTCGAAGCGCACGCCACCCAGTTGAGCGGCAACACGGTCGTGACGCTCGATTCGGGCGACACCATCACTTTCACTGGTGTCACGCTGAGCCAGTTCGAGGCTCATTCGGCGGACTGGAGCTTCTTTACGCCCACATAAAAATCAATGAATTCAATAGGTTGATACAAGTAAAGACGCAACGTTACGGGGCCGGTGACACGACCATCCAAGGATGTCACCGGCGGCGGGTACTGGTCGAAATTTACGAAATCTCTGGTATACGAAGGTCAGGTCTGCGCGTTTCCGGCGCATGTCATTGCGGCCGGTTGTCCGGCCATGCCCCTTAGCCGGCAAGCGGGGCACGCAGGCTGATCTTGCGCAGTCGATGGGAGTTCGGTCCTTGAGTTCCAGTGGCGTGCCAGCTTCAGGACCAGTGAGCCTGCAAAGCGACCCGGTGCGCGCAGCCATCGAAGCCAATGCGCGGCTGTTCGGGGTCGCGATGGGCTTCAGCGCCGTCATGAGCATTCTCGCGCTCACAGTCTCGTTCTACATGCTGCAGGTCTATGACCGCGTGCTGTCGAGCCGCAGTATCGACACCTTGCTGCTTCTCACTATCATCGCGGCGGGCGGCGTCGCCGTGTTCAGCGCGCTCGATTCCCTGCGCCTGAGACTTCTGGTCCGCGCAGGCATGCGTGTCGCGGCCACATTGTCTCCTTCGGTTCTGCGCGCGATGGTGACGACGTCCGCGCGCAATTCCAGCGCCGGAGCGCGGCAAGGCCTGCGCGACGTGGACACGGTGCGCAATTTCATCGGCAGTCCAGCCCTGGGCGCGCTGATGGATGCGCCGTTCCTCGTCTTCTTCCTCATCATCCTGTTCGCCCTGCACTGGGCCTATTTTGTGATCGTGGTGGTTGGCGGCGCGATTCTCGCGTCGATTACGGTCGTCGACCAGTGGCTGACCAGCCGCTCGATCGGCCGCTCGATCAGCATGACGATCCGCGCGCACAATTTCGCCGAAGACGGCCTCAGGAACGCCGACGTGCTGGAAGGCATCGGCATGTCCCAGACCTTCGTGAGCCGCTGGCGCGACATGTGGGTGGAATCGCTGCAGGTCATTCTGTCGTCCTCGGACAAGGACACATTGCTCAACGGAATCTCCAAGGGCGTAAGGCTCTTCATCCAGGTGGTTCTCCTGGGCACCGGCGCGCTGCTGGTGCTCGATTTCCATGCCTCGGGCGGCGTGATGATCGCGGCCTCGATTCTGGGCGCGCGCGCATTGGCACCTGTCGAGGCCACTGTCGCGTCGTGGAAGACCATCGTCGCGGTTCGTCTGGCCTGGGGTCGGCTGAACGATCTGCTGGTGAAATGTCCCAAGCGCGATCAGGGCATGGCGCTACCGGCGCCCGAAGGCCGCATACAGGTCGAGCATGTGACCTTCGGCATCATGGGCGCGAAGAAGGCCATCGTCTCCAATATCAGCTTCGACCTCCTGGCGGGCGAGTCGCTGGGTATTATCGGGCCGTCCGCGTCCGGCAAGTCGACATTGGTGCGTCTGCTTTGCGGCGCCTGGCCGTGCCTCTCCGGAAGTGTGCGTCTGGACGGCGCCGATATCTACACCTGGCCTCGGGCGGAGCTGTCGCGTTACATCGGCTATCTGCCCCAGGACGTCGAACTGTTCGGCGGTACCGTGCGTGAAAACATTGCGCGACTGACCGCCGGCGAGCCCGATGCCGTGGTGGCGGCCGCCAAGCTCGCGGGCGCCCATGAAATGATTTTGGCGCTTCCCAACGGCTACGACACCGATCTTGGCGATGCCGCGCACAAGCTTTCCGGCGGACAACGCCAGCGCATCGGCATCGCGCGCGCGCTTTACGGCGACCCGCGCTTCGTGGTGCTCGACGAGCCTAATTCCAACCTCGACACTGCCGGCGAAGAGGCGCTGGTGATGACGCTGGCGGAGCTGAAGAGGCGCAAGGTGACGACCATCGTGGTCGCGCATCGGCCCTCTATTCTCGCCACCATCGACAAGATCCTCGCGCTCCGCGACGGCACGGTGGAGAATTTCGGCACGCGCGCCGAAGTGATCCAGCGTTATACCGCCGCCGCGCGCCCCGCGGCCCGTCCCGCCGGTGCCGCCAATATCGTGCCGATGTCTGCTGCGGCGCCCCATTCGCCCGCCAGCGAATCCGGCCGGGGCACGGACAAATGAGCGACGAGGTTGTGGTGCGTCGCTCGTTTTTCGCACGTGCCGTCGATGGCACGCGCAGCATCATTCATTCGCTGTGGGCCGAAAGCGAGGAGGCGAAGGTCGCCGATGCGGCACTTCCGTTCCTGCGCACATCCCGGGTGGTCAAGACAGGCACTGTGATCACGGTGCTTTTCATTGTCGGGTTCCTCGGCTGGGCCGCTTTTGCGCCGCTCGACAGCGCGTTGGTTGCGCCGGGCGTGGTAGTCGTGGAATCGCATCGCAAGACGATCCAGCATCTGGAAGGCGGGATCGTAAAAGAGATTTTGGTTCACGACGGCCAGCAGGTGAAGGCGGGCGAGACGCTGATCGTACTCGACGACACCCAGGCGCGCGTCAATCTCGAATTGCTCCAGGACGAGGCGGACGAGCTGACCGCGCAGGAAGCGCGTCTCGATGCCGAACGCGACGGTGCGGCGGCCATAACGTTCCCGGCCGATCTTCTCGCGCGCCAGAGCGAGCCGAAAGTCGATGAAGCCATACGCGTCGAAGAAAAAACCTTTGCGTCGCGCAAGGATTCCCTCGAGCAGCAGATCGGCGTTCTCACGTCGCGTAAGGGCGAGAACGCGCGAGTCATTGCGGGACTCCAGGACGAACAGACGGCTCTCGAGACGCAGATCGCGCTGATCGCGCAGGAAACCAACTCCGTGCAGCAGATGGTGGCGAAGGGTCTCGAGCCCGTTCCCAAGCTGCTGGCGCTGCAGCGTCAGGCGGCAGACCTCACCGGCCAGCGCGGTCAGCTGATCGAAAAAATCTCCCAGGTCGACCTGAACACGGGCGAGAACAATCTGCAGATCGTCAATCTGAAAAGCCAGCAGCTCGACGAGGTGCTGAAAGATCTGAGCGACGTGCAGGCCAAACGATTCGACCTGATGGACCGTATCCAGGCGGCGCGCGACACCCTCAACCGCGTCACCATGACGGCGCCCGTGGCGGGCGAAGTGATGAATCTCGACGTTCATACCAAAGGCGCCGTGATCAAGCCGGGTGATACGGTCGCGGAGATCGTTCCGCAGAACGACGTGCTGGAAGTCGAAGCCCATGTGAAGCCGGAAGACGCCGACGACGTCTATGTCGGCATGTCCGCGCGCGTGAATCTGAGCGCCTACAAGCAGCGGCGGTTGCCCATGATCCTGGGAGTCGTTACGGCCATTTCTCCCGATCGCATCACCGATCCGCGCACCGAGCAGTCTTATTTCAACGCTCTGGTCAGCGTGAATCGTGCGGCGCTCAAACCCTATCCCGAGGCGCGCATCATTCCGGGCATGCCCGTCGAAGTCGCAATGCAGACGGGCGCGCATACCGCACTCGAGTATTTCATCGAACCCATCCGTGCCGTCATGCGCAACGGCATGCGGGAAAAATAAGCGGCGCGCCGTTCCTATTTTTCAGGCGCGAGCGCGCGGATCGCTTCGTCTACGCTGTGAAAGATGCGGTTTTCTCCCAGCTGCTTCAGGATGCCGAAGCGCTGCAAGGCCTCCTGGGCACGCACGGATTCGAGGCGCGCGACGGCCAGGGTGATGTTCGCCTCATGGCAGTGTTCGATGATCTGCGCAAAGGCCTGGGCTGCCGTGTAGTCGATTTCGACGATGCTGTTTGCCTCGAGCACGACCAGCGTGGGCTTTATCGGTCCTTCGGCGATTGCGGCGCGGACGCCGCGACGGAAATCATAGGCATTCAGGAACGACAGCGGCGCCTGGAATGCCAGGACACGCACAGTCTCGAGTTTCTCGCCTTCGAATTCCTTTCTCGGTGGCCACCAGATCGACGTGCCCGGAACGCGGACGAGTTCGAGAACGCGCGCGCGCGTCGTCGTGTACACGCCGTGCAGCAGCGAAAGGACGATTCCGACCGCGACGCCGGTTTGAATGGGCAGCACCGTGATCGCCGCGATGGTCGCCACGATCAGCGTGAACTCTCCCGGGCTTTGGCGAAACACCGCGCGCATCGTGGAAACGCGGGTGATGCGCAATGCGACGAAAAGCAGAATGCCGGCGAGAGCGGCCGTGGGTACATGGCGCATCAACGATGGGCCGAAGACCGCCAGCGCCAGGATGATGGCCGCCGCCACGAGGCCGGTGGCTTGCGAGCGGCCGTGCGCCTCCGAGACGATCGCGGTGCGCGGCGGGCTCGCAT
>JBEKLK010000182.1:0-11008 GCA_050010235.1 Rhizomicrobium sp. | reverse complement strand
CGGGCCGAGCGCGAGCGGGGATTGCGCGCGATTTCGGCAGCACCGGGCATTCGCGGGCGCGAACCGAGAAGCCGGAATGTTTGGGCCTGATGGTCGCGGCGCTCGGGCGCGTGGCGCGAGCCTTGCGGCGCCGCATGCGAGCGCTCGGCCAGAAACCGCTTCACGATGCGGTCTTCGAGCGAATGAAATGCGACGACTGCGAGCCGGCCTTGCGGCCTGAGCACGCGCTCGGCGGCGGCGAGGCCGCGCTCAAGTTCCCCAAGTTCGTCGTTGATGTGCAGGCGCAACCCCTGGAACGTGCGCGTCGCCGGATGGATGGGCTGGCGCGCCGCGGCGGGCCCCAGCGCCCGGGCCACGGCTTGCGCAAGTTCGCTCGTGCGCGCGATGGGCCTCGCCGCAACGATGGCGCGCGCCACGCGCCGGGCAAAACGCTCCTCGCCGAGTGTGCCGATGATATCAACCAGCGTGCTTTCCTCGGCCGTGTTGACGAGATCGGCCGCGGAGGCGCCATCGCGTCCCATCCGCATGTCGAGCGGTCCGTCAGCGCGGAAAGAAAAGCCGCGCTCGGCCTCGTCGAGCTGGAACGACGATACGCCGAGATCGAGAACGACCCCGTCGCTGCCCGTCTCGCCGGAATTCTCCAACAACAAATCCAGTTGCGAGAAGCGGCCTTCGACCAAAGTCAGGCGTCCGGCATAGCGCGCCACGAGTGCGGCGCCGCGCGAGATGGCGTCGGGGTCGCGATCGATGCCCAATACGCGGCAATCCGCGGAATCCAGAATGGCCTGCGAGTAACCGCCACCGCCGAATGTCCCATCGATGTAATGGGCGCCGTCCCGCGGCGCGAGCCCTTCCAGCATTTCCCGGAGGAGAACCGGCGCGTGACCTTCGCTCATGCGCCGTCCCCGTTCGAGCGACGACCGTCGCGCAACGCGCAGGCGCGTGCCAACCGCTCTGCCTGGATCGGCGCAAACCGATCGCTCGCCCAAATCTGAAATTTGGAACCCATGCCGACGAAGGTGACTTTCTCCTTCAGCCCGGCATGCGCGATGAACTCGTCCGGCAGACGGACGCGACCGTTTTCGTCATGCGCGAGAAGCTGGGTCTGCGACAGGATGGCGAATGTCTTGTCGTCGCGTTCCGCCGTGAAGAACGGATCCTGCGACGCCTGCTGCTGGTGAAACGCCTGCAACACGTCGTCGCCGAAACACTCCAGTGCGGGCTCGTAAAACGACGGGCAGACATAGACGCCCGGCATGCTTTGGGTCGCCAAAATCTGACGATAGGCAGACGGAATGCAGACCCGCCCCTTTCCATCGAGCGTGCCCGTCATCGTCGAGATGAACGGCGGCACCACCGCACCCATGAGAATCCCCTGCCCTCATGTCCCGGCACCGTTGATCGGCTTCGATTGCCGAGCATAGGCGCACCCCCAAGAGGGGATTTCATGGGACAGGATAGGTTATTATGGGAATCTATGGTCCGTCAACAAAAAACCCAGGAAATGTAGGGGGTTGCGTATAATTACCTAGGATACAATCCATGGATTTCGGTCTTCGGTTTCTTCTAGGGCTGGAGTAGACAAGAACGAAACAACAACAGAGTGACGGTGTCATGGGAGTGGTAAATAAAGTCTTAATAGAGTGTACCGTTTTTGTTCCTCAAATCCGGAGAGGCCAAACATGAATTCTTTCACCCCGATTGCGCTGACGCCGATCGCCTATGTACAGGGGGGACGGCACGAACCCATCGACGATCGGTGGGACACCGTCCAGTCGGCCATTGTCCTCGATCCGGATCAGTTCAAAGCGGATGCGGTGGCGGGTCTCGATGCGTTTTCGCATATCGAGGTCGTGTTCCATTTCGATCGCGTCGCCGACGACGAAGTCCGCAGCGGCGCACGCCGCCCCCGAGGACGCGCGGATTGGCCGGAAGTCGGCATCTTCGCGCAACGCGGCAAGGGACGGCCCAACCGGATCGGCGTCTGCGTCTGCCGACTCGAACGCATCGAGGGGCTCAAGCTCCATGTGCGCGGTCTCGATGCCATAGACGGAACACCCGTTCTCGACATCAAACCCGTGATGACGGGATTTCTGCCGCGCGGGCAGATTCGTGAGCCGGCCTGGGCGGCCGAAATCATGAAGGACTATTGGTAGGTCGAAAGACGCGCCGTTATGCCCGCGCCCGGGAAGCCATCGATGCGACGCCCAAACCGGCCGCGTGCGAAATCGTGACGGCGTGGGGCAACAGCGGCGCCAGGATCACGACGACAATACCGCACAGAAGCAGTGCCGCGGCGGCCATCAGCATCGCGGCCGCGCAGCGCCTCCAGGATTCCGCGACCGGGCCGGGTTGCTGCTCGTAAATTCCGGACAATTGCAGCCCGGCGTTATCGAAACGACTCATTGCACGCTCCAAGCGGGTTTCGCGATCCAGTGCGCCCCCACGGCCAGTCGCGAACCGGTCATACGTTCAGGTCGCATAGAAATTCCATTCGAATCGCGGGTACAAACAATAGGACTCGTATATACGGTGCGCCCGTTTGGTTCGGAGTTCCGGTGGGTAACGGCCGGATCCCAACGTCAAAATCACGGTCATTTGTCCCAATTGTCGCAACGAGGAATTAAAAATCCATGGAAAACGATCCGGCGCTGGATGCCCATGAACATAGCGAACATGCCGAGCATGCGGCGCATGAGCGCGATCCGTTCATTGCGAATGTTTCGATCACCATCGCGGTCCTCGCGGTCCTGGCCGCCGCGGCCGGAAGCCTGGAAACGATCGAAGGCGACAAAACGATTACCGCCTCCAGCGAGGCCGTATTGCGGCAGGATCAGGCCACGGACTCCTGGAGCGAGTATGAGGCCGACAGCCTGAAGCGGCACATCTATACGATTGCAGCCGACGCCGGCGGTCCCCGTGCGGCAACCTACAAACAGACCGCGCTGGACAATTCGAAGAAGCAGGACGCCACACGTGCTGCGGCTAAGGACAAAGAGGCCGAGCGGGACGATCTGGTCAAGGCCAGCGGCGCCCATGAGCGGCGGCACGATTGGCTCACGGGTTCCGCGACCATCACAGAGATCGGAATCGCCATTTCGACTGTCGCCATCATCACCAAACGCCGCCTGCCATGGTTCGGCGCACTCGTTTTGGGCGCGATCGGTCTTGGGCTTTTGGGATGGGCCTATCTGGGCTGAGGAAACCGAACCGCTGCCTTCGGCGGTCCGCAGGAAAATGCGCTATTCGACGGCGTTTGCCGCCGCGCGGGCGGCCGCGACCTCCTGCTCCTTGGCGTGACGTGCGGCGATCTTCCGCTCGACGCGCGCGGAGGCCCGCTCCAGATGACGTTTCAGCTTGGGGAATTTGCGCAGCAGAATGATCAGATCCTGACGTGAAAGCGCAAGGAGCTTCATGGGCGTATGCGCGAAAATCGTCGTGTCATGGGCGCGAGAATTGAGAACGGCTTCGCCGCCGAAAAACTCTCCCGGGCGCAGAATTGCAGAATGCGCGCCGCCTTCCGTCTTCGCCTGGCCCGAAACGATGAAGTACATCGCATTTGCGGTTTCTCCCGCCTCGATAACCGGCATATGCTCGGTCACCACCTGGGAGCGCAGCACGATCATTAATTCGCCCAGGATTTCCGTATCGAGTTGGGCGAATACCGGAATCCGCGACAGCATTGCCGTGCTGACGACGAAATCCCGACGATGAATTTCGCCCATGAAGCCCGATGCGATGATGCCGACCGGCAGGGCAAAAAGACCGAGTCCGAAAATCGCGGTGACGCCCGCGATCAATTTGCCGATGCCGGTGATCGGAACCTTGTCGCCGTAACCCACGGTCGTCAGCGTCACGATCGCCCAGTACATGCATTCGGGCAGGTCGCCGAACACGCCCGGCTGCGCGCGCCCTTCGGCGATGTACATCAACTCGGCCATGATGCTCATCACGCAAAGCGTGAGAAGCAGCGTACCGAAAAGCGCCCGGCGTTCGGACGACAAGACGTGAATGAGCGTGGACACTGCCGGCGAATAGCGCGCGATCTTCAGGAGCCGGAACAACCGGAACAGCCGCAGGATGCGCAGATCGACGGTCGGCACGAAAATCGCGGCATATGCCGGAACAATGGCGATCAGGTCGATCAACATATACGGATGCAACATCATCCGAAGCCGACCGGTCACCGCACTGCCGGAATATCGCGGATCCTCCGGCGCCGTCCACACCCGCAGGAAATATTCGATCGTGAAGATCGCAACCGAAACCACTTCGAATGCATTGAACAGGTCACGATAGGTATTGCCGATCTCGGGCATGCTTTCGATGGTCACCGCCAACGCGTTGGCCGTGATCAAGGCAATCAGGAAAATTTCGAACGCCAGGCCGACGGGGCCCGAACCGCGCCCCGCTTCCATGACGGCATGAATCCGCCGTCGAACGCTGCGATGCGGGGGTTGATTCAGGTGCCGATTTGGCGGATCGCCCTGCGGCCCAAGCTTCGGCGAAGCGCTCTTCTTTTCGTGCGGCAAGCGGACCGGTATTTGTTCTTGCGCCGCGTCGGTCAGTTCTGGCCCCCGGGTCGCTGAAGATGGAAATAGAGCGTCGCCACGTAAAACGCGACGATGAATATGAGAGCTACGAGGTCATAGGGGTTATTCAGAAACTTCTGATAAAAAATCCCGACGAGATACATCAGCAGGCATGTCCCGCCGATCACGAGCACCAGCAAGATATATCTGTTGCGAACATCGTTCATGTTTTGTGGTGCCTCCGAATAGACGATGCACGGCCGGACAATCGATGCGTCACGCCCCCGGTGTTCGTTCAAATTATAGAATATGATTGGTAAATCCAAGGGCTGTGTTTGGGGCGGTACATCCGCAGGCAAGAATCGAGATGGACGTTTTGCGGGTTCGAGGCCGACCGAACATGGGAAACACAGCAAACGCGCCACCGGCAGTTAAGCAGTTTTTCCCGGCTCAAAGGACGGATGAGTCCAGACCGGCGTGAGGTATCGAAAACGGACAACATCGGAGCTGGCGTCAATCCCGCGAGCAAACCCAATGGGCGGCAATCGAGCCACAGGTCCGACTGGGACGCCGATACGCTATGTGCGGCGGAAAGACATGCGGATGATCGGGGATGCCAGGAGAGTTCGCATGATTTCTTGTTGATGCCGCACAGGGGGACCTATAGCCTCGCTGACAGCCCAAGAGGCGGCCAGATTTCGCGAGCGGATTGCGCGTTTGTCGCAGAAAACCACATCTCCTTCATCCTTTCGCGACCGCTTCGAAAGCGCCAACCGGTTGTGGGAAGCGCAGCGATTTCCGGAAGCGGAAAACGCCTATCTGGAACTCCTGACGGAAGATCCTTCCTCGTCCGCCGCCGCCAGCCGGCTCGGCGACATCAGATTGGCGCTCGGCGACATGGATGGCGCGCGGGCTTACTTTACGCGTGCGATCGCGATCAATTCAAAGCTGCCCTGGGGATATGCGGGCCTCGGCAGAATTGCGGAGAAATCGGGCGATCTGGAAGCCGCGTTAAATCACTCTAAGCGCGCACTGGAATTGTCGCCGGGCTCCCGTTGGCTCTCGGACCGGATCGGCGCGCTCACCGCGAGATTGTCCAAGACCCGGCCATCAAAGGATTCGCCGGAGACGCAAGCAGCATTCCGGCGGCGCTTCGAACAAGCCAATGATCTGCTGGCCAATCATCAGCTGGCTGAGGCGGAGGCCATCTACCGGGAATTGCTCGACCGTGAGCCGAACAGCGCGCCGCTTCTTTGTAAGCTGGGTGAAATTGAGGCCGAGTCCGGTCGCGTGGCGGACGCAAAGGCCTGCTACGACCGGGCAATCGCGATCAATCGGGATTTCCCGTGGGCATATATCGGTCAATCGGAGATCCTCGAAGCCACCGGCGACCTCGACGCGGCCATCCACGCTCTTCGAATCGTCACGAAACTGGATTCCTCGTTGAGCTTTGTGGAAGAGCGAATCCAGGCGTTGCGCCGAAAGCAACGGCTTGAAACCGAGCGCCTCACAGGCGGGGTGCGGATACGGCATTGGCCGGCCGACCCGCGCCTGGAAACCGCGGTCGCCGGCAAAACGCCCCTGCCGCGGGTCGCTATCGTTGCCTGGGACCTGGCGCATAATCCCGTCGGCCGCGCGCTGACGCTGGCCGAGATCGCAAGACGCCACGCAAACTGCGAAATCGTTGGCCCCGTCTTCACTGAGCACGGAGAAGACCTCTGGCCCCCCCTGCGCGAGAGCGAACGGCCATTCGGCATAAGGGGATTTCACGCATATTCCTTTTCTTCGTTCCTGGAAGGCGCCATTCGGCTGGTCGCCGAAAAGCCTTGCGACGTGGCGTGGGTGTCCAAGCCCTGCATGCCGAGCCTTCTGATCGGCTTCCTATACAAGCTCATCCACGGCGCGAGCATCCTGCTCGACATCGACGATGACGAACTGGCCATTGTGGGCGCCGACGGGCCCCTGACCCTCGACGGCTTCATAGAGAAGTGCAGTGCGTTCGATTGGAGCGAACCATTCTCGAAGCACTGGACCCAGCTTGCCGCTTCAATGATGGAATTCGTCGACGGAATAACCGTGTGCAACGCGGTCCTTCAGCACAAATTCGGGGGAATTTTGTTGCGGCACGCGCGCGACCCGAAGACATTCGACGCGGCGCTCGCAAAACGCGCAACGGTGCGGGCCGAATTCGGTTTCTCGGACACAGACAAAGTCATCCTGTTTCTGGGCACGCCCCGAAAGCACAAGGGGCTTCTCGAAATCGCCAAGGCGCTGCAGGTAATCGGGGATCCTTGCGCAGTACTCTGCATCATCGGCACCGTACTCGATCCGTCGTTCAAGAAGGAACTGGAGGCGCTGAAGCCCACGCGCATCGTGTTTCATCCCGATCAGCCCTATTCCCGGGTTGCCGAACTGAACGCCATGGCCGATCTCGTTTGCGTCCTGCAGGACGCCGCGGATCCGATTGCGGCATTCCAGACGCCCGCAAAGCTCACAGACGCGCTGGCCGTGGGAACGGTCGTACTCGCAACACCCGTTCCGCCGATATCGGCATTTTCCGGGAAATATGGCAGCGCGGAAGCGGCGGAAGCGCGGCGCGCCTTATTTCGCGCGGAACTGACGACGGATGCCAATGCCGGGCGCGCACTCGAAGCCATCCAGATCGCCCGGAATAAAAAAAGTCCCGTGCCGGCCGACATCTTGCGTCTGCTACGCTACGTCGATGCTTCGATGCCCGGACAATTGCATCAGGAATGCGCCGATGCGCTCAAAGACGTTCTGCACACAGGTCCGCGTATCGGCAAGCTGCGAACGCTGAGCGAAGACGTGAACCTCGTCTTTTTCTGGAAGCAGAACGATACCGGCATTTTCGGACGGCGCCAGGACATGCTTCTGGCGCAGTTCGCCGCCATGCCCCGCATAAAAAGAATCTTGCATATCGACGCGCCCATTTCGGCGGACGTGCTCAATTCGCTGGCAAGGTCGGGCGGCGGCCGCGAGCTCACGCAAGGCGGGCTGGTGGCCGCCAACACGGTCGCTCGGCACCTCCGAACCCTTGACGACGATCGTGTTTTTCGGCGCACGTTGATTTATCGCGGGAAGGAGACATCTCTCTTCGGCCAGGAGTTGCCGGACATTCAATCTTTTCCGAACGCCGTGGAATCCTGGCTGCGCGAACTCGACATGACGGAAAACGTACTGGCGTGGGTGTGCCCGATCGTGCCGTATTTTCCGGAAGTTCAAAAGCGCCTCGGTTTTTCGTTTGTCGTGGCCGACGTGATCGACGATCAACGGACATGGCCGATGCGGCTCGGTTCTCGAGTACAAATCGAGAGAAGCTATCGCGAGACATTTGCCTGCACGGATGCGGCTTTTGCCAATTGCCGACCGGTCTGCGAGTGGCTCGCCGAACAGGGATTGACGGCGAACATCGTTCCCAATGGCGTGGACGTCCGCAGCGATGTGGAGGATTGGGAAATCCCCGCGGCTTTGAGGTATCTGAAACGACCCATCGTGGGTTACGCCGGCAATCTTTCTCATCGAATCGACTGGGATCTGATCGAGAAAATTGCCGCGTCGCGGCCGGACTGGTCGATTGTCATCATTGGAGAGACGCCGGCCAACGACCGCTACCGCCGTCTCGCGTCGCGGCCGAATGTTCATGCCATGGGTGTGATCCCTTACGAAACCGCGCTGCGCTATATCGCGAGTTTCGACGTCGCCATGATTCCGCATGTGCGGTCGGCGATGTCTGAAAAAATGAACCCTCTGAAGCTCTACGTTTATCGGGGCCTCGGCGTGCCCGTCGTATCGAGCGCGTTGGCCAATCTCGACGACCTGGCAGGCGACATTCGAGTCGCAGATTCGGCCGACCAGTTCGTCGCCCGGCTGGAGGAGGCTATCGCGGAAAGGCAGAACCGGGGCCGCTCCTATCCCACTGCCGATTTGTTGCGGGCCTATTCCTGGGAAAGCCGGATGGCAAGCATTCTGGACCATATCGACGAGGTATTCCGCGCTCGGCAATCGTCGACGAACGCGGGGATCGCCGCGTGAGCGACGCGCGCTCGCAGGCGGGCATTTGCCACCGTTTGACCGAGGCGCGAGTCCGTTCGTCGTGTCCGATCGATCGTGCTATGCAGGCGCCATGACCCCAAAATCGGCTTAAGCAGTGTCCGACCCAACCGCAGGATCCATTTCGGCCGGCACGCATTTGCGATGCCCCATCTGCAAATCCAGCCGGTTCACGGCATCTGACGGACTCGAAAATGCACGCTGCGCGAGTTGCCAGGCCTCGGAGCGCACGCGGCTTCTGTGGCTCATCCTGAAAAAACACGGCTTGTGCAGACCGGGTCTTCGCGTGATGCACATTTCGCCCGAATTCGCTCTTGCCGAACGATACTCCGAACTGCTGGCCGATCGCTACTACGCTTGCGACGCCGATCCATCCCGTTACTCGAGCAAGTTCACAGCCGTGAGACCGCTCGACCTTAGTTGCGATCTTGTGAAACTTCCGAGTTGCAGCTTCGATCTGATCATCCACGATCATGTTCTGGAACATCTGCGTTGCGACGTCGAACCCGTATTGCTCGAACTCGAACGCGTTCTGGCCCCGGGGGGACACCATATTCTGTCGGTGCCGGTCGGAGACGATGAACCTCACGGGAAATCATCGGGCGATTTGGCAGCAACCCGGATATTCGGACGTCGTAGCCTGAACGAAATGCTGAGCCGCGTTTGGGGCGCAAGCGAAAGACACCATATCGAGCCTCTCGAATTGTTCAGCGCCGCAGAACTCGAAACGGCGGCCATTCCCAAAGATGCGTGGTCCGGAATCGGCGGCCGCACGTTTTTTCATCACGAGCGACCAAGATATCGCCGCACGGGGATGGGCGCGTCGCAATCTCCGCCTCCCGCCGTAACAGAGATGCCTGGGGAGGCATCGGGAGGGATGAACCCAACCGCCTTTGGGCGCGGCGGCGCAAAGCTCATCATGCATATCGGCATGCCGAAAACCGGCACGACCTCGCTTCAACACTGGCTTGCGACAAACCGGGATGCCGCGCTGAAAGCGGGCCTGGACTATTGGTCGACGGCCGAGAACCATTCCGAAGCCATGTTCATGTCGTTTGTGGATGCGAAGCGCATCGCCAAGCGAACAATGTGGTTTCAACGCGCCGCAACTTCGCCGAATACATCTTCCGATGCGTTCAGGGAATCGTTCGATCAATTCCTGTCCGGACTCGGAGATCGCGTCGGCTTCATTTCGGCGGAGGCGTTGTGGACCTTTGGACCCGACGATGTGCGCAATCTGGCCGCCCATCTTCAGCGCCGACATGTTCAGACCGTTATTCTCTGCTGGATACGCCCGCCGGCCGATTTTCTGAGAGCCGAAGCCCAGCAGAGATGCCGAACGACGTTTTCCGTCGGCGATTTCGGGTTTCCCTTTGGCGACAAGATTTCCATCAATTACCGCCGGCTGAACCCCTGGCTGGAAAACTTCGGCCGCGAAAATTTGTTGGTGCAACGATTTGGCGAAAATGTGGTGGCACACCTTCAAAGGTTACTACGGACTTTCGGAGTCCAGATCGAAGTTCCGGACGGTTCCGAGCCCCATTTGAACCCCTCGATCAGCCTGATCGCGGCGAAAGCGCTTCTCGCACTGAACGACTTCGCAAAAAAAGGCGAAAAACAGGTTCCTGGGGCGCGGCTGCAGGGCATTCTTCGGGACATCAAGGGTCCCGGTTTCCACCTTCCGGACAGCGTCTTGAGGCGGATGAAACCTACCATTGCGAAGGAAGCGGAATATCTTGTCCAGGCATTGTCGATGGACAAGGATTGGCTGCTCGCCGAAAGCGTGGGTGTCGACGATGCCCTGTTTTTTCACTGGGATTATGACGAGGTCGCCAGCCTGCTGGGCGCCGTGAGCGAAGCGCTCTCGAAGCGGGGCGGCAAGAAGGCCGACGGTTCGGGCGGCGGCGACGGCTGAAGCCGCCCCGGCCGTCCCGAACGCTTTCGGTCCTCCGGAGCAATCGTTAACGCCAATCCGCGGCGATACCGAGCTGCTCAGCCGTCGCCAATGGTGTTGCCAGTAGGCGCCTGTTCATAAGATACTGGCGCCGGAAATTTCCATGGAATCCGGGGTCGTACGGGTCAGCGGAGCGTGCGTATCCGTGCGGTTCATCCGGAATGAAGGGGCGAACGTGATCAGTTCAAAAAATGCGAAAATCGAAGGAGCGGGGACGGTTTCGGGCCCGTCCGAACCGATTTCAACGATCCAGCCGGCATCTTTCGCCGATGCCAATGACGAATTCGAAAGCGCAGAGACCGCGATCCGCATTCCCGGATCTCCAGACGAGACGGAGACCTCCGACGGCTTCGGTTCGACGGCCCCGTCGCGCCCGAAGCCGGCCAAGAGCGCCTCCCGCCTTGTCGACCACACCAGTGAAATAGGCGGAATCGCCTTGTCGTTCGTATCC
>JBEKLK010000181.1:0-7110 GCA_050010235.1 Rhizomicrobium sp. | reverse complement strand
GGACAACTCGCCTACTTCGGCCTGTTGCCGGAATATATCGGCCATCGATTGGGCTATTACTTTCTTTATCAGGCTTCGCTCAATGCCTGGTCGCACCCAATTTCGAAATTGCTGGTCAACACCTGCACCCTCGATCACCCCCGTGCGCTGCCGCTCTATCAGCGGGTGGGCTTCGTGCCCTACAGCCGCGAAGACCGCTATATCGAGATGCCCTAGCGGATCCCGTTCCACGTAGGCCTAACCCTTTGGCCCTGAACACTTTAGCGCGAAGCCCATTCCAATTGCGCATGGGACCGGGCATGCTCCGCGCCGCCATGAGAGAGCTTGGGGGATCAGCGGAATGACGACGGCAGATACGGCAACGCCGGAGCGACGGGGACCCCAATTGTTCGGGCACCCGCTCGGTCTGACTTGGCTTTTCACGACGGAAATGGCGGAACGCTTCTCGTATTACGGGATGCGCGCCATCCTTGTGCTCTATCTGACCAACTTCCTGCTTCTCCACCCACAAGCCGATCACGTCATCGGCTATCACGCAATCAAGAGCTTCTTCGAGGCTGTCTTCAACGGTGGCCGGCCACTCGGCGTGCAACCGCTTTCTTCGATCATCTACGGCAATTACACCGCTTTCGTGTATCTGACGCCGTTCTTCGGGGGGCTGATTGCCGACAACCTGATCGGCCAGCGCTACAGCGTGATCATCGGTGGCGTGATCATGGCGATCGGCGAATTCACACTGATGCTGCCCCAGTTCCTCTTCGTGGGCCTTTTGCTGCTGATCATCGGCAACGGCTTTTTCAAGCCCAACATCTCCACGCAAGTCGGCAATCTCTACAAGGCCGGCGACTCCCGTATCGACCGGGCCTATTCCATCTTTTATGTCGGTATCAATGTGGGCGCGTTTTTCTCGCCGCTCATTTGCGGAAGTCTGGGCGAGAGCCCGAACTACGGCTATCACTGGGGGTTCTTTGCCGCCGGCATCGGCATGGTGATAGGTCAAATCATCTATATGTTCGCACTGCGCACGCTGCCGCCCGATCGCGTCGCGCGCATCAAGAGCAGTACGGAAAAGAAGAAGCCGCTGACCGGAAACGACTGGAAGGCGGTTATCGCGCTGATCCTGCTGTGCATCCCCACCAGCCTGTTCTGGGCAGTCTACGAGCAGCAGGGAAACACGATCAGCCTCTGGGCGCAGGATTTCACCGATCGGCGACTCATTCCCGGCATTCTTGACTGGCAAATTCCCGTCACCTGGTTCCAGTCGTTCAACCCGTTCATGATCTTCGCCTTCACTCCGCTGGTCGTCTCCCTTTGGGGCCGGCAATCCAAACGCAATCGCGAGCCGTCCACGGTTACCAAAATGGCTCTGGGTAATTTCCTGCTCGCGATATCCTACCTCGTGATGGCGGCCGCGGCTTACACGACCGGCCTTGGTCATGCGAGTTGGCTATGGCTGGCGCTGTTCTTCACGATCATCACGCTTGGCGAACTCTATCTCTCGCCGATCGGGTTGGCGCTTGTCGCGCGCGTTGCCCCGCCGCAAATATTGTCCGCGATGATGGGCCTCTGGTTCATCACCAGCTTCGTGGGCAATCAGCTGCAAGGTTATATCGGGACCTATTTCAGCGTGTTGGACAAGCCTCATTTCTTCCTTCTGTGCGCGGCGGTCGGTGGAACCGCGGCCATCATCACCTGGCTATTCGAGCGTCCCTTGCGCTCGATCCTCGAAGCGAGGCCAATCAATGCACCGGTTGTGGCGGAACCGCAGGCCGACCCGCACCTCGAACCGCAACCGCACGATTAGGATGCGAAAGCCGCCGTGGCGGATGACAAGCCTCTAAAGACGGATACCATCGCGGTTCATGCCGGGCGCATGAGCCGCGAGCATTTCGGCGTGGTCAACACGCCGGTTTATCGCGCCTCGACCATTCTTTATCCCGATCTCGCGACGCTCGAGTCGCGCAAGATGCCTTACACCTATGGCCGTCGCGGCACACCGACATCGTGCAGCTTCGAAGATGCGATATCAGAGCTCGAAGGCGGGGTGCGGACGAAGCTCTGTCCGTCGGGTCTCGGCGCAATCACCCTTGCGATCCTTTCGGTCTGTCGCGCCGGCGATCATCTTCTCATGGTGGACACCTGTTACGGCCCCACGCGCCTGTTTTGCGACAAGATGCTGGCGCGGTTCGGTGTGGAAACGACCTATTACGACCCGCGCGTGGGCGGGGATATCGCCGGCCTGTTCCGCCCGAACACTCGCGCCGTATTCTGCGAGAGCCCTGGTTCGCTGACATTCGAAGTGCAGGATGTGCCCGCAATTGCCGCGGTCGCGCATGCACGCGGAGCGTCGGTGTTGATCGATAATACCTGGGCTACGCCGCTTTTCTTTCAGCCGCTGGCACATGGTGCCGATCTTTCGATCCAGGCCGTGACGAAATATGTGGGCGGCCATGCCGATCTGATGATGGGTTACGTCACGGCGAATGAGAGCCACAAAGCGCGCCTTCAGGAGACGCACGACAATCTCGGCCTCTACGCCAGCGGTGACGATTGTTTTCTCGCACTGCGCGGCCTGCGCACCATGCCGGTGCGCCTCAGGCGCCACGAGGAAACCGCGCTCAAACTTGCGCGCTGGCTGAAAGCGCGGCCCGAAGTTGCGCGCGTGCTGCACCCGGCCCTCGAAGACAATCCCGGACACGCGATCTGGAAGCGCGACTTCAAAGGCTCGTCCGGACTGTTCGGGGTGGTTTTCAAACCGATGCCCAAGAACGCACTCGCCGCCTTCATCAACGGGCTCGCGCAATTCGGCATCGGTTATTCCTGGGGCGGCTATGAAAGCCTGATCGTGCCCGCAAGCATTGTGCGAACCGCCGGCGCCTTCGAAGCCGAAGGATCTTTGGTCCGCATTCACGCGGGCCTGGAAGATGCGGATGATTTGATCGCCGACCTTGCGGCGGGGTTTGAACGCATCGCGAGCGCCGCATGAGCGATACGCCGCTCTCTTCCGACGCGTTCCTCGCCACCGTCGCGTTCGGCGCGGACGGGCTGGTGCCCGCGATTGCGCAGGATTACAAGACCGGCGCGGTGCTGATGGTCGCGTGGATGAACCGCGAAACACTCAAGCAGACGCTCGAAACCCGCGACGTCACCTATTGGTCGCGCTCGCGTGCCGAAGTTTGGCGCAAAGGCGCGACCTCGGGCCATACGCAACGACTGATCGAGGCATGGGTCGATTGCGATGGCGACGCACTGCTGTTGAAAGTCGACCAGACGGGACCTGCCTGCCACACCGGCGCACCGGCCTGTTTTTTCCGAAAGGCGGCGCTTTAATGCCCATCAGTCCGACTGTCCGCTTCGTCACGCCTGCAGATTTCTCGCAATGGCTTCCGCTTTGGGAAGGTTACAACAAATTCTACGGTCGCTACGGCCATACGGCCCTGCCCGCCGAAATCACGCACACGACATGGGCACGTTTTTTCGATGCATACGAACCCGTCTTTTGCATGGTTGCGGAGGACAAAGGACGGCTGGTCGGCCTCGTGCATTATCTTTTTCACCGCACCACGATTTCGGTCGCGCCGAACTGCTATTTGCAGGACCTCTTCACGACCGAGGCCACGCGCAACTCCGGCGTCGGGCGGGCTCTCATCAATGCAGTTTATGAACAGGCGAAGCTGGCGGGTGTCTCGCGCGTCTATTGGCAAACCCACGAGACCAACGAATTGGCGATGAAGCTCTACGACAAGGTGGCCGAACGCTCCGGCTTCGTCGTCTATCGCAAGGACGTCTAGGTGAAAATCGCCTTCAAATGCGCGTTTAAGAACTTTCCGGCCGGATCGAGTCTTTTCCGCAATTGCCGGTAGCGATCGAATTCGGGATAAAGAGTTTCGAATTCCGCCGCCGTCCTCGTGTGCCGTTTGCCCCAATGGGGGCGTCCGTCATAGCTGCGAAAGATCGCTTCGCAGGCACTGAACAATGCCGTCGTGTCCACCTTATGGTACTGATGCACGGCTATCGTCGCGCTCTCGCGCCCATAGAACGGGCTCAGCCACACATCGTCCGCCGCAACGCTGCGATACTCCAGCGGAAAGCCCGTATTGATCTTTTTCTTGCGGATCGTCTCCACCACTTCGCGCAGGCAATCGGGACCCTTCGCATAGGGCACCGCATATTCCATTTCGTTGAATCGGATCGTGCGCGGGCTGGGAAACAATTCGTGGCTCCAGCGGGCCTTGCCGCGAACCGGCATCAGTCGCGAGAACAGGCCATGTGCGGGTTTGAGCATGGACGGCAGATAGGGAAGCGCTTCGTTGATGGCGGCAAACGCGCGCATATCCCCGCTCGATCTCTCGCCGCGCTTGCGCATGTCTTCCGCGCTTCGCGGCGGTGGCGCCTCTTCGTCGGTCTCATTCAGGGTCTTGCAGATGGCGTGATCCGCGTAGGGAAACCAGAAGAATTCGAAGTGCCGGTTGTTCGCCACGAGTTCGTCGAGTTGCCGGAACAATTCGTTCGGCGTCAGCAGGAAGTTCTTTTCGACCAGCCGATAGGCCGGTCGCACCGACATCGATATTTCGGTCATCACGCCAAACGTGCCGAGCGACATGCGGCCGGCCGCGAAGAGCTCTGCGTTTTCGGCAGGCGTGCAGTTCAGTACCTCGCCGCTGGCGAGAATGATCCGGAAACCCGCCACTTCGCCGGAAAAGCTCTTGAGGGTACGACCTGTTCCGTGAGTCCCCGTGCCGACCACTCCACCCAACGTCTGGCGGTCGATGTCGCCCATGTTCTTGAGGCCGAAGCCCTTGGCGTAGAGAGCCGGCCCCAGCGCCCAAAGCGGCGTTCCGGCCGCGAACGTCGCGATTGCCTTTTCCTTGTCCACGTTTTTGAGGCCGGTAAAAGCCGCCAGATCAACAAGGGTGCCGTCGCTGGCGCAAAGTGGCGTGAACGAATGGCCCGTGCCGGGCGCGCGCACCGTGCCCTCTGCAAGGCGCACGGCCGCTGCCAGTTCCACTTCGTCTCGCGGCGCAATGACCCGGCGCGGTTTGCAGGTCACCCCGCCCGACCAGTTCGACCACTTGCCGCCGACGATCTTCATGCCCTGCTCCGCCTTACCGGCCGCCGACAGACCTTCGGCGGCGGCTTTGTAGCGCGGACAGCGGGGCCGTCAACCGCGGGCTGCGCGCACTCAAATGTCAGCGAAGCGAGGGCCCCGCTTTTCGAGGAAATGGGCCACGCCTTCCTTGAATTCCGGCCCGGCCAAGCTTGTTTTCATCTCTGTGTCGGCAACCGCGAGGGACTCGTTGAAATCCTGGAAATTCGACTTCCAGACCTGCGCCTTCATCACAGCCATTGAACGCGGCGAAACGGTTTCAGCCAGATAACGCGCATAAGCGCGGACGTTTTCCATGAAATTTTCCTGGGGGAAGATGCGATTGACGAGTCCGATCCGTTGCGCCTCCTCCGCGGAGATCTTGCGCGCCGATAAAAGCAGATCGAGCGCGTTGGCCTGCCCGACCAGCCGGGGAAGCAGCCAACCGACACCGTGCTCCGCAATAAGACCGCGTTGGGCGAACGATGTCGTGAATACCGCTTTGTCCGCCGCAAAGCGCATGTCGGCGTAAAGCGTCATCACCAGGCCGATACCGGCGACAGGCCCGTTGATCGCCGCGATGATCGGCTTCTTGGTGCGGGCGAAATAGGCGAAGCGTTGACTGTCCTTGAAATGCGGCGACAGATCGGGCCCCAGCGCGGATTCGAATTTGCGATCGAGACCCGTGTCTGCACCCTGCGACGTCGATTGACCGGCAACGGAGGCGCTCGACAGGACATCCATATCGGCGCCCGCGCAAAATCCGCGGCCCGCGCCTGTCAACACAATGACGCGGACGTCCGGATCGCTTGCGGCCTTTGCCATTTCGAGTTTGATGTTTTGCGCCATGTGGGCGTTGTAGGCGTTCAGCCTTTCAGGCCTGTTCAGCGTGATCGTCGCAATGCGATCCTTCACATCGTACAAAACGTCCGGTTGCTCGGTCATGCCGTCCTCCTGCCGCAGGTGCGGCCTGTTGCGCAGACCCCATGTTCCCATATCCGCGCGGCACATCAAGGCCGGGAGGAACTACCGCGGGCGGCTATCGCCACAATGAAAAACCGCGGATGCGACCGTTTGCGAGGCGACCGCACAGACTGCTTACGGCGCGTTCGGCGGTTGATCGGATTTGGGCTTACTGCGCCGGCTGGTGCGTTCGCGGTGCACGCGCTGTTTTGGCAGCCGCTTTACCGGGCCCGGCCAAGGCGCTGAGCAGCGCAGGCGCATGAGTTGCGATTTGATCGTTGGGCGGTGCTGCCGGGGTCATTGCTGCGGTGCGTTCTTCCGGACCGGCGGTCGGAACATCCGCGGCCTGGTCGATGGTCGTCGCGGCAACCCGAACGCCTTCCACCAACCCGGCCGCAGCCGCCGGCGTGACCGTGGCCAATGCAGCAGAGATCGCAAACTGGGCGGCGTGCCGTTTGAACGTGCTGCTAAACATGCGATGCGCTCGTGGCCTTCCAAGGCATGAAACGTTCCGAAGACGGTTTGTTTCCGAAGCGAACCGGGAAATCGCCGGCGGAAGCGAGGAGAATCGCGAAAGCCGGATTTTGGATGCGTGCCACCGATATCGGGGCAACGGGGCATTCCCGCATCAAAACGGCGGCGCAAGCCCACTCGTGACATGCGGCGCGGACTGGCGACCCCGGCGTGACTCGAACACGCAACCCCTTGCTTAGAAGGCAAGTGCTCTATCCGGTTGAGCTACGGGGTCGATCGGAAAACTGGGATTCGGATTCCGGAAAACGCGGCATCTTCCAACCGATGCCGGCCAATTTCCAGCCCGATTTCCGGCCTGTCAGTGCGACCAGGGGGTTTTGCGGTCGAAACGGAAATTGTCCGAATAGGATTTCGGTCTGGGTTTCAGCGTGTGCGGCTCGAACACCTGATGGGGAATCTCGTGCTTCTCGGCATAGGCGACCGCCTCTTCCTTGGTCTCGAACTCGAGTTGCACCTGGCTCAGCATGTCGGACGAACTGGTCCAGCCCATCAGGGGATCGATTTTTCGCGGTGCCTCGGGCTCATAT
>JBEKLK010000180.1:0-14126 GCA_050010235.1 Rhizomicrobium sp. | reverse complement strand
GCCGCGCCGCGCTTTCGGCGCCTCAAGCGTGGCTTCGGCCAGCACGTGCGCGATGCGAGCGTCCCATTCGGCGCGGTGCTTGCGCATATCGCAGGCGACGCCGGAGAGGATCAGCGGCTCCATCGCCGCATCCACGTCGAACAATTCGTCGACGAAGCGCCACATCCAGTCGAGGCCGGCGACCGCGCGTTCCCGGCTTTCGGCCGTGCCGTCGCCCAGGCGCACCATCCATTCGTTCGCCAGGCGCACATGATAGGCGACTTCCTTCACCGCTTTGGCGGCCACGGCCGCGACGGTTTCATTCTTCGAGGCGCAAAGTTCGCGGAACAAAAGCTCCTGCCAGTTGGAGAACAGGAATTGCCGCGCGATCGTCTGCGCGAAATCGCCGTTCGGCTGTTCCACCAACAGGCAATTTTTGAAATCGAGAACGTCGCGGTGGAATGCGAGCGTGTCCGCGTCGCGGCCCGCACCTTCCGCCTCGCCCGCGAGCTTGAGGAAGTGCGTCGCCTGCCCGATCAGGTCCAATCCGATATTGGCCAGCGACAGATCGATTTCCAGCATCGGCGCATGGCCGCACCATTCCGACAGGCGCTGGCCGAGGATGAGGCTGTCGTCGCCCAGCCGGCAGGCATATTCGAAGAGGGCAGGATCGCGCATCAGATGTTCTTCACGTTCTCGGGGATCGAATAGAAGGTCGGATGGCGATAGATCTTGTCGGCGGCGGGCTCGAACAATTCCGCCGCATCGCCCGGATCGGACGCCACGATGGCAGCCGACGGCACCACCCACAGGCTCACGCCTTCCATCCGGCGCGTATAGGTGTCGCGCGCGGCCTCCAGCGCCATCTTGGCGTCCGCGGCGTGAACGCTGCCGGCATGTTTGTGCGACAGCCCGTTCTTCGCCCGGATGAACACTTCCCACAGCGGCCAGTTCTTGCTCATCGTCTATTCCGCCGCTTCGCGCAGTTCGCGTTTCGCCGCGTGGGCCGCCGCCGCGTCGCGCACCCAGGCGCCGTCGTCCCACGCTGTCACGCGCGCCTGCATGCGCTCCTTCGCGACCGGACCCTCGCCGCGCACCACCGCGTAGAATTCCTCCCAGTCGATGGCGCCGTAATCGTAAGCGCCGCGCGCCTCGTTCCATTTCAAATCGGGATCGGGCACGACGAGACCGATGGCCTCCGCCTGCGGCACGGTCACGTCGATGAATTTCTGGCGCAACTCGTCATTGGTTTCGCGCTTGATGCGCCAGCGAATGGATTGCGCGGTGTTGGGGGAATTCTCGTCCGGGGGACCGAACATCATGATCGAAGGCCACCACCACCGGTTCAGCGCGTCCTGCGCCATGCGTTTCTGAGCCGCGCTGCCGCCCGCCAGCACCATCATGATCTCATAACCCTGGCGCTGGTGGAAACTCTCCTCCTTGCAGATGCGCACCATAGCCCGCGCATAGGGGCCGTAGGACGTGCGCTGCAGCGGCACCTGATTCATGATCGCGGCGCCGTCCACCAGCCAGCCGATGGCGCCGATATCGGCCCAGGTCAGCGTGGGATAATTGAAAATCGTGGAATATTTCGCGCGGCCGGAATGCAGCGCGTCGATCATCTCCTCGCGCGAGGTGCCCAGCGTTTCCGCCGCCGCGTAGAGGTAAAGCCCGTGCCCGCCTTCGTCCTGCACCTTGGCGAGCAACACGGCCTTGCGGCGCAGTGACGGCGCGCGCGTGATCCAGTTTCCTTCCGGCAGCATGCCCACGATTTCGGAATGCGCGTGCTGCGAAATCTGGCGCACCAGCGTCTTGCGATAGGCGTCCGGCATCCAGTCTTTCGGCTCGATGAAATCGTCCGCCGCCACGCGCGCTTCGAATGCCGCCAGCCGCACCGGATCTTCATCGGCCAGCGAAACCGCCGGCGCCGCCTTGTGGTTCTTGTCTCTCAATTCGGTCGTGTACATGCGCAGGCTCCTGCCGACCATCGGATCATATAATAACCCGACCGGTCGGTCAATTATTTATCGTCCAGCACGGCGCCACCGATGGCGCGCGAAAGGCCCTGGAAAACCGCGATCTTCTCGCCTTTCTGGTTGCGCACCGTCACCTGATAGGCGCCCGTTCGGCCGGACAGCGCCTGCTCCTGCGCCTCCGCCACCAGACGGTCGCCTTCGCGCGCGGATGCGAGAAACAGGATCGATGCCTGTTGGGCTACGGTGTTGACGTTGCGCGAATTGCAGGCATAGGCGAAGGCCGTATCCGACAGCGCGAAGATCATTCCGCCATGCGCGGTCGCGTGTCCGTTGAGCATGTCGGCCCGCACGACCATCGCAAGGCGCGCATAGCCCTCGCGCACCTCTTCGATGGCGACGTTCCAGGCCGACGCGGCGCCCTCCCGCGCTCGAAGCCCCTCGGCAACGCGCCGCGCAAGTTCATCGGCATCTTTGCTCATGCGGAACTCGACATATCGCGTTGCACGGCCTTTCTAGCGCCGTCGGGGGCGACGGTGCAATTCGTTGACCGTCCGGCCGTTCTATCTTAAGTCTTGGCGCAAGAAGGCGGGGCCAGCCCGCGGGTTTTGGGAGGTGGCCATGGCTTACGAAACCATCCTGTTCGACATCGCCAACGGCGCGGCGCGGCTGACGCTCAACCGGCCCGATCGCCTCAACAGCTTCACCGTGCAGATGCACGGCGAAGTGGCCGATGCGCTGTCGAAAGTGGAAAGCGACGCGGCCGTGCGGGCGCTCCTCATCACCGGCGCGGGACGCGGCTTCTGTGCAGGTCAGGATCTGTCGGATCGCGCGGTGGCGCCGGGCGCAGACGGGGTCGATCTCGGCGAGTCGCTGGAGAACCGTTACAATCCGCTCATCAGGCGCATCATCAATTTGCCGAAGCCCGTCGTCTGCGCAGTGAACGGCGTCGCGGCCGGCGCCGGCGCGAACATCGCGTTTGCGGCCGACATCGTGTTCGCGGCCAAAAGCGCGAAATTCATTCAGTCCTTTTCCAATATCGGTCTGGTTCCCGATTCCGGCGGCACGTGGATACTGCCCCGTTTGGCAGGCCATGCGCGCGCGCTGGGGCTGGCGCTGACGGGCGAGCCGCTCAGTGCGGAGAAAGCCGAAAGCTGGGGATTGATCTGGCGCGCCGTGGACGACGATCAGCTTCAGGCCGAATGCGACAAGCTGATTCAGCGTTTGGCGAGCGGGCCCACAAAGGGCCTCGCCGCGATCAAGCACGCGATGCGCCAGGGGTGGTCTTCCGATCTGGACGAGCAACTCGATCTCGAACGCGATTTGCAGCGCGAACTCGGCCGCAGCCAGGATTACAAGGAAGGCGTTGCGGCATTCACGGAAAAGCGCGCGCCGAAATTCGCCGGCCGCTGAATCAACGGAGACGCGCATGAAAATCCTTTCGAGCTATGTCGAGGACAAATGGTCGGCGCCGGAAGGCAATCTCACGGACATTCGCTCGGCGGTGACGGGCGACAGCGTGGCGCAGACCGGCGCGACCGTGCGCGATTTCCCGGGTGTGCTCGGCCATGCGCGCAATATTGGCGGTCCCGCACTTCGCGCCATGACTTTCCATCAGCGCGCGAAGCTGTTGAAAGCGCTCGGCGATGCCATAATGGCGCGCAAGGACGAGCTCTATGAACTCTCCTATCAAACCGGCGCCACGAAATCGGATAGCTGGATCGACATCGAGGGCGGCGCCGGAACCCTGTTTGCCTATGCTTCCAAAGGCCGCCGCGAGCTGCCGAATGAGACCATCCTGCTTGATGGCACCGCGGAAGGGCTCTCCAAGCGGGGAACCTTCGTGGGGCAGCATGTGATGACGTCGCTGCAGGGCGCGGCGATTCACATCAACGCCTTCAATTTTCCCGTCTGGGGCATGTTGGAGAAGTTGGGGCCGACTTTGCTGGCAGGTGTATCGGCCATCGTGAAACCCGCAAGCGCCAGCGCGCAGGTTGCCGAAGCGGCCTTCCGCATCATGATCGAGGCCAATGTGCTGCCGAAAGGCGCGCTGCAACTGATCGTGGGACCGATCGGCGATCTGTTCGATCATCTGGGCGGACAGGATGTCGTGTCCTTCACGGGATCGGCCGAGACCGCGCAAAAGCTGCAACGCCATCCGGTCATCGCGCGCGAAAGCGTGCGTTTCATCGCCGAGCGGGATTCGCTCAACGCGGCCGTGCTGGGGCCGGATGCAACACCCGGCACGCCCGAATTCGAGCTCTTCGTCAAAGAGGTCGTGCGCGAGATGACGGTGAAAGCCGGGCAGAAATGCACGGCCATCCGCCGCGCTCTCGTTCCCGCGTCCGTCATCGATGAAGCCGAGACCGCGCTGAAAAAAGCGCTGGGCGAGATCGTCGTGGGCGATCCGCGCGGCGAAGGCGTCGGCATGGGCGCTCTGGTGAGTGCCGCACAGCGCGACGACGTGCGCGGCAAAATCGAAGCACTGTCGCGCGAGACGCGCCTGGTTTTCGGCGATCCGAACAAGGTCGATGTCAAAGACGGGGACGCCACCAAAGGCGCGTTCATGGCGCCGGTGCTTCTGCGCTGCGACCAGCCCGACAAAGCAACACGCGTGCACGAGATCGAAGCGTTCGGTCCCGTCGCCACACTGATGCCCTATCGCGATCTCGCCGACGCGATCGCGCTGGTCAATCGCGGCAAAGGCTCGTTGGTGATGTCGCTTTACACCCATGATCCCAGGATCGCGCGCGAGGTTCTCACCGGCGCAGGCGCGTTCCATGGTCGGCTTCTCATTCTCGACCGCGATTGCGCGAAGGAATCCACCGGTCACGGTTCGCCGCTTCCGGCGCTGGTGCATGGCGGCCCGGGTCGCGCGGGAGGCGGCGAGGAAATGGGCGGCCTGCGCGGCATGATGCATTACATGCAGCGCACCGCCCTGCAGGGCAGCCCGCGGATGCTGACCGGGATTACGGGCGACTGGATGCGCGGGGCGCCCGAAATGCGCGAAGGCCCGCATCCCTTCCGCCTGCGCTTCGGCGAACTCGAACTGGGCAAGACCCTGATCACCAAGCCCCGGACCATCACACTCGAGGACATCGAGCATTTCGCGCATTTCACGGGCGACACGTTTTACGCCCATATGGACGAAAAGGCGGCGGCCGCAAATCCGCTGTTCGGAGGCCGCGTGGCGCATGGCTATCTGCTGCTCTCTTTTGCCGCCGGTCTGTTCGTCGATCCCGCGCCCGGACCGGTGCTTGCCAATTACGGCCTCGACAATCTGCGGTTCACCAAGCCGGTGAAGCCGGGCGACGCCATCACGGTACAGCTCACCGCCAGATCGAAATCGTTGCGCAACGAACAATATGGCGAAGTGCGCTGGCAGGTGATCGTGACGAACCAGAACAACGAAACTGCCGCAACCTATGAATTGCTGACGATGAACGCGGTGTGATGCACGCCGACCCGCCGACATTTCCGTCGCGTGCCGCGCTCGAGGCCGAGCAGCTGCGGCGGCTGAAATGGTCGCTGCGGCACATCTACGACAACGCGCCTTATTATCGGGCGAAATGCGAAGCCGCGGGCGTGTCGCCGGCCGATCTCAAGTCCCTCTCCGATCTGGCGCGCTTTCCGTTCACGCTGAAGAGCGATTTCCGCAAGAACTATCCGTTCGGCATGTTCGCCGTGCCGCGCGACCGGGTGGCACGCATTCATGCCTCGTCCGGCACGACGGGCAAACCCACCATTGTGGGATACACGAAAGCCGATCTGGCCCTCTGGAACGGGCTGGTGGCGCGCTCGATCCGGGTCGCGGGCGGCAAGCCGGGCGATCTGATTCACAATGCCTATGGCTACGGGCTTTTCACCGGCGGCCTTGGCCTGCATGGCGGCGCGGAGTCGCTGGGATGCGCGGTTGTCCCCGCATCCGGCGGTCAGACCGAGCGGCAGATCCAGCTGATCTGCGATCTGAAACCGCGAATCATCTGCTGCACGCCGTCTTATATGCTGGTGTTGGCCGAGGCTTTGGAGCGCGCCGGCGTCGATCCGCGCACGACTTCGCTCGAAATCGGTATTCACGGCGCGGAACCCTGGAGCGAGGAGATGCGCCGCGAAATCGAGAAGCGCTTCGACATTTCCGCGCTGGATATCTACGGATTGTCCGAAGTGCTGGGCCCCGGCGTGGCGCAGGAGCGCGCCGATGCGCGCGGACGACTGACAGTATGGGAAGACTCTTTTTATCCCGAGATCGTCGATCCCGAAACCGGCAACCCCGTGCCCGATGGCGAACAGGGCGAACTGGTGTTCACGTCGCTCTCGAAAGAAGCCGTGCCCATCATCCGCTACCGCACCGGCGATTTGTCGCGGCTGTCTGCGCCGGTCGGCGATGTGCCGATGCGGCTGATGGACCGCATCACAGGCCGCAGCGACGACATGCTGATCATTCGCGGCGTGAACATTTTCCCGCGCCAGATCGAGGAGCTTCTTCTCTCGGAGCCCGGCCTTTCGCCGCATTATCGCATCGACGTGATGCGCGAAGGGCCGATGGATTTGCTGTCCGTCACCTGCGAGGCCGTAACCGATGATGCGGCCTTGCATGCGAAAGTAATCGAGACGCTGTCGTTTCGCATGAAATCCCATTACGGCCTCACCGCCAAAATCGTGATTGCCGCGGCCGGTTCGCTGCCGCGGTCCGAAGGCAAGGCCAAGCGCGTGTTCGATCATCGCCGGGAAAAAGCATGAAGCTCGCATCCGATAGCGGCGGCGAAGGCAGACAGCTTCTGGTGCTGCTGCATGGTCTGGGCGCGACGCGGCATGTCTGGCGGCCGATAGTCGCGTTGGGAAAATGGAACGGCCGTTGGATCGCACCGGATCTTCGCGGCCATGGCGCATCGCCGCATGCATCGGATTATACACTGGACCATCATGCGGCGGACGTCGCGGATTTGATACGCAACACCGGCCATTGGAATGAGATCGTCGTCGTGGGGGAATTCAACCGGCATCGGTCTTCGGCCTTGGCATCAAAGTTTCCTGGAATGCCGACGAATTGACCGGCTTGCAAAAGATGGCCGCAGCGCCCGCCCGCCTGTTCGAAAGCCGAGATGAAGCCATTGCGCGTTACCTGAAGGTCTCGGGACTTTCGGGGTTGATCGCGCCCGATTCTCCGGAGGCGGCAGCAGGGATTGCACAATGTGAGAATAAATGGCGCCTCGCCTGCGATCCGGCGACGGCTTCGATCGGCGCGCCGGCGATGCCGGCGCTGATCGCGGCGGCACGCGCGCCGATTCATTTGGCACGGGGGAAAACAGACATGATGGTCACGCGTGACCAACTCCGGGAATACGATCCGCAGGCCCCCGACCTTCCCGGCGGGCATAATGCGATGGTGGAAAACGCGAGCGCCATCTGGGATTGGGTCGAAGGCCATCTCGCATGACGCCCGAAGAGGAACTCGCGCGGGATTTCGACCTCAGAAACCTGCCCGCGGATTTCTACGACGATCCCTTTCGCCATTACGGCGCGCTACGCGAATATGCTCCCGTCAAGCGCCTTCCGGATGGGGGCGTGTTCCTGACGCGCTATGCCGATGTCCAGGCCGTCTATCGGGACGCCGCCACCTTCAGTTCGGACAAGAAAAAGGAATATGCGCCAAAATATGGCGAGGGCTCGCGTCTGTACCGGCATCACACCACGAGCCTGGTGTTCAATGACGCACCCTACCATACCCGCGTGCGCCGCTCGATCATGGGTGCACTGGTTCCCAAGGCGCTGGCGCGGCTGGAGCCGAAACTGCAACGGCTGGTGACCCGCCTGCTCGACAACGCGGAGGAGCGCGGACGCTTCGATGCGATTTCACAATTTGCGGGCGCGATACCCGTCGAAGTGATCGGCGATCTTCTGGAGGTGCCGGACGCGGACCGCGCGCCATTGCGCGGCTGGTCGCTCGCCATCCTGGGTGCGCTGGAACCCGTGCTGTCGGAAGACGCGCGGGCGCATGGCGAACACGCCCTGGAAGAATTTCATGTCTATCTGTCGCAACTCATCGCGGAACGGCGCGCGAAACCCGGCGACCCCGAACACGATGTGCTGACCCGCCTGATCCGGAGCGAGGGCGAACCGCTGAGCGAGACGGAGCTCGCGGAGAACTGCGTCTTCCTGCTCAACGCCGGCCATGAGACGACGACGAACCTGATCGGCAATGCGATCGAATTGCTGGCGCGGTTTCCCGACGAGCGCCGGAAGCTGGTCGCGCGACCCGAGTTCTTGCGCAGCGCCATCGAAGAAGTGCTGCGCTATGAAAGCTCCAACCAACTGGGAAACAGGGTGACCACGCGTGAGACGGAGATCGCGGGCGAACGCCTTGCCGCGGGCTGCTTCGTCACTTTGGGCATCGGTGCGGCGAACCGGGATCCCGCCGCCTTCGAAAAGGCGGACGATTTCGACATCGCACGCAGCCCGAACCGGCACCTCGCTTTTGCCGACGGCATCCATCAATGCGCGGGCATGAATCTGGCGCGGTTGGAGGCCCGCATCGCGATGGACGCGTTCCTGCAACGCTTTCCCGGCTACGAACTCGAGGGAAAACCCACGCGCAGTCGCCGCGCGCGTTTCCGCGGGTTCACGGCGATGACGGTTGCTGTCGGCTAATCGGCGGCGGCTCTAATGAGCCGGCCAATTCTCCAATGTGCTCACGAACAGGCTGAGCCACGCGTTGGTCTGGAATGCATCGATGACGCGATGGTCGATGGTCAGCGTGACGTACGCCATGGGTCGCACTTCGATTTTGTCCGTGCCACTCTCTTCGCGCACGACTGTGCGCTTCTGCAGCTTGCCCACGCCCAGGATGGCCGATTGGGGTTGGTTGATGATGATGGGCGACGCGAGCAGCGAGCCCGATACGCCGTGGTTGGAGATGGAGAATGTGCCGCCGCGGACGTCCTCCTGCGAAAGCTTTCCGTGGCGCGCCTTTTCGGTCAGTTCCGTCAGGCGCTTCGCGATCTCCAGCAGCGACAAGGTCTGCGCACGGTGGATAACGGGGACGATCAATCCTTTCTCGCCCAGCGAGGTGCCGATACCGATATTGATGTCGTCATAGATATCGATGCGGTCGTCATACCAGCGTCCGTTGACCGCCGGCGCGGCCTTCATGGCGCCGACGCACGCCGCCACGAAATAGGCGGTGAAGGTGAGGTTTGCGCCGTGGCGCTCGAACTCGGCCTTGTGCGCCGCGCGGTGCGCGCCGATGGCGCTGAAATCGGCCTCGAACATGGCCGTCACATGGGGCGCTGTCTGGACCGAATGCGCCATGTGCTCTGCGATGCGCCTTCGCATCGTGTCATGCGGCACGCGGGTTAAGCCTGCGACGGCTGCGGTGGCTTTCGATTCCGCGCGCCGTGCCGCTTCCGCCTGGATGTCCTCGCGCGTGAGTTTTTCCCCACTGACGGGAACGTCGCCGACATCGAATTTGTGTTCGGCAAGCAGGCGACGAATTCCGGGCGAAAGCTGCGACATGTCGACCGCGGCTTTTACACGCGGCGCTTCGGTTTTCACGGCAGCGATGCCCGCGCCCCCTGTCGACGGCTTGCTCCCAGCGGCGCCTTCCGCAATCCGTCCCAGCACATTTCCCGGCTCGACTTCGGCGCCGTCCGGAATCAGAATTTCAGACAACACGCCGCCGGACGTCGCCGCGATTTCGACCGCGACCTTGTCGGTTTCCAGCTCCACCAGCGGATCGTCCACCCGAACGACATCGCCGATCTTCTTCAGCCAATTCCTGACAACGGCTTTGGTCCCTTCCTGCTCGGTGGGGACGATGATATCGGCCATGTTCAATACCCGCCGAGTTCGGCAATTTTGGCGCGGATGCCTTCGACGGAAGGAAGGGCCCATTCCAACAGCGCGGGATTGTGCGGGCTTGGGATATCCGGCATCGCAAGGCGCGAGACGGGCGCATCGAGATCGAAGAAACATTCCTCGGCCACGACGGCTGCGATCTCTGCGCCGAAGCCCGCGCTCGACAGATCTTCGTGCACGATCAGGCAGCGCCGCGTGCGCTTCACCGAGGCCAGAACCGCCTCGCGATCCCAGGGCATCAGAGTGCGCAGATCGAGGATTTCGACGGAGGCGTCTTCGGACGCCTCCACGCAACGTTCCACCATTGCGCCCCAGGTGACAATGGTGAGGTCTTCGCCTTCGCGGGCCGTGCGCGCCTTGCCGAACGGAAGCACGAAATCGTCACCGGGATAGGGCCGTCTGGCCGAGGCCGCATCCAGCATCGCGCGATGCTCGAAGAAGATCACCGGGTCGTTGCCGCGCAGGCTCGTGCGCAAAAGCCCCACGGCGTCTTCCGCGTTCGACGGCACCGCCACCTTCCAACCCGGCGAATGCACGAATTGCACTTCGTTGGTCTGGCTGTGCCAGGGGTCGCCGCATTTGAAGAATCCGACCGGCATGCGCACGACCATGGGCGCTGCGAAGCGGTTGTTGGTGCGCCAGCGCATGGTGCCGCAATCGTTGAGCTGCTCGGTGGCGGGATCGGCATATTTGCGGAACTGGATCTCCGGGACCGGCATGAGCCCCGCGATCGCCATTCCCACGGCGCGACCGATGATGCCTTCCTCCGACAGGCTCGTGTCGAACACGCGGTCCTTGCCGAATTTCTCCTGCAAACCCAGCGTCACGGCATGCACCCCGCCTTTGGGGCCGACATCCTCGCCGAACACCAGGACGCGCGGATTGTGGGTCAGTTCGTGTTCCAGCGTGCGGCGGAGGGCCGTGACCATGTTGATGCGCTGGCCTTCGGGCTTCGGGCTTTCGCTCGCGATGGGTGCCCGGTAATCCGCATTCCACAGGCCGCCACGTTCCTGCATCTCGTCTTCAAAAAAAACGTTCTTCGCAGTGCGGGAAAGATCGGCGACCGGCCGCGCGTCCGCCTCGACGCGCGCTTCCTCCACCGCGCGCAAGGCATCCGTCGCGATGTGGTCCCATTCCGCGGCGTCCAGCAGCGACGGCACGAGATGCGCGCGCAGCTTCGGCAGCGGATCGCGGGTCCATTCGGATTTGACGAAGTCTTCGGACTTGTAAGTTTGCGTGTCCTGGAAGGAATGCCCCTCCAGACGCGGCACGGTGAGACGCAACAGAGCGGGCGCGCGTTTCTCGCGGACGTAGCGCACGGCGTTTGCAATCAGCGACGCGGCTTCGACCGGATCGGTGCCGTCGCCGGAAGCAACGCTCAGTCCCCTGAAACCGGACAGATTGGCCGCAATATCGCCTCCCGGCGTCTGCAATGTGGAGGGCACGGAAATGCCGTAGCCATTGTCTTCGATGTAGAAAAGCATCGGCAGTTTGAGCGTCGTCGCCATGGTGAGCGCGGACCAGAAACCGTTGGTCGCGACCGACGCGTCGCCGCCCAACGCCACGGCGATCGCATCGCCGCAATCGCGCTCATTCAGGACGCGCGCGCGATATTCCAGCGCCTGCGCCCAGCCCGCCGTGGGCGTGTATTGCGCGCCGACCCCGCCACACATCGGTAGTGCGCACGCACCACGCGCATTCGGATAGTTGAACACCGCGCCAATGTCGCGGCCGTCGGAATATCCTCCTGCCCGGGCCATGGAGGACCCCAGCGCATCGGTCGGCGAAACACCCAATGCGAGCAGGATGGGCCGCGAGCGATAATAGCCGCAAATGGCATCGTTCGGATTTGCGAGCTGAAAGCCCAACAGGATTTGGGCCAGGTCGTGCCCGCGGGCGGAAAATTGATAGAAAATCTTGCGCTCCGGCACGAGCGTCTGTTCTTCCAGGCGATCCAGCGCACGGGAGAGATGCAGCAAATACGCCACCCTCCGCCAGTCCTTATTCGGGCTGGCGGCCGCGTCAGACACGGAGATTCGTGGAATTGCCGACATCGTCTCTTGCGCGGGCCGTTTGCGCGATGAATTAACCGGATGGACGGTCAATTATCAACTCCCGGCCGGGCAGCGTACACATATATTGTATGTGAGGCAGCGGACGGCGTGGGGAACTGCGAGACACGGGTCGCGCTGCGCTAAGATGGCGAGAGATTCGGGCGCGGCGCAAACAGCGTTTGGACGCCGACGTCGGATAGATATTTGTGGGTTGGGGCGGTGGGGATGTCATGGCGCGCACTCAGGCAGCGGATTATGAAGACCGGCGTGGCCGCATCGTGGAGAAGGCGGCCAAGCTCTACGCGGAACGGGGTTTTCTCGGCGCTTCGATTTCCGATCTGGCCAAAGCGTGCAAAACGTCCAAATCGCTGATTTATCATTACTACCCGTCGAAAGAGGACATTCTCTTCGACGTCATGCACTCCCATGTGGCCGTCCTCCTGGAAACGGCCAAAACGATCCGGGCGCAAACTCTTCCGCCGACGGAAAAATTGCGCGCGATCACGCAGGAATTCATGAAGCATTATGTGGGCGCCGCGGCCCGGCAAAAGGTTTTGCTCAATGAGCTGTGGCATCTGCCCAAGGAGCGCCGCGCGGTCATTGTCGGCATCCAGCACAAACTCATCGACATGGTGCAAGCGATCCTGGCGGAAGTACGCCCGGAGCTGGGCGGCCGGTCCGCCCTGAGGCTTCCCGCAGCGATGCTGTATTTCGGGATGATCAACTGGACGCACACCTGGATGGATCCATCCGGTCCGGCCAAGCCGTCAAAGATCGCCGAACTGTCCGCCAATATTTTCCTGGACGGCATTCTGGACGCCGAAATTCCGCGCTAGCCAAAGCCTGCGCCGTCACCGATTGCGACGTCATGGGGATCGAAAAATGCTTCGCCGGGAGATTCAGTGCTTTTTCAAGCTCAATGCGATCGTTCTTGCGTCGGCGTCGGAAATCTTGGCATCGAGATCGAGCTGCATGGCGCAGATATAACTGCCGGTGGTGACCGCCACATACCAGTGCGTTCCTGCCCCGCCCATGCCGCTGGTATAGGCCATCCAATAGCGGCTCGGCGTATCTTCGAACGTCTTTTTCACGGTATAGGTCGAAGTGACGACCTGCTTGGCCATGCCGAGATTGTTCAAACCCGAACTTGAAATCAGGACGGTGCTCGTGCCTGCCGGATCTTTCATGCCCAGATGATATTCTCCAGGGACCCAGCTTCCCGGCACCTGCGCCTGGCACTTCTGGGCGTGATCGCTGGCCATCGTCCAACCCGCGGGTGCTGCCTGCGCGCCGCCGAATGCGATACCGGCAAGCGCGGTGCCGGTAAGTGCGACGAATGCGAACTTCAGAGCGGCGATTGATGCGCGCATGACGATGTTTCCCCCATAATGCCGGAAGATTCTAGGCCGGCCACGCGCGGGCCGCAATCGGCGCCGTGGCGAGTGAAAATCCGCCCCTTGCTCTCGATAAGGTTCGTAACCTAAGGAATGCCGGAGGAGACTGACGGCCGACATGACAAACTCTGACGCGCCCGCATTGTTCCGCAAGGCTGTCGCATTTCACAACCAGGGGCGCTTCGAAGACGCTTTGGTGCTCTATGACGCCGTGCTCCGGCTGACCCCCGGCTATGCGGCCGCCCACTCCAATCGCGGCTTCGCGCTGCATTCTCTGAACCGGATGGACGAAGCGCTGGAGAGCTACGATCGGGCCATTGGGCTCAATCCCAATTTCGCAGACGCTTACAACAACAAGGGAATCGCATTGCAGGAACTGCAACGCTGGCCCGAAGCCCTTCAGAGCTACGATGCGGCCATCAGGCTCAAACCAGGCTCTTCGGACTTATACAACAATAGAGGCGTCACGTTGCAGAACCTGCAGCGCTTCGAAGACGCGTTGCAGAGCTATGATCGCGCCATCGAACTCGACCCCAAATCTTCTCTGGCTTTCAACAACAGAGGGGTCACGCTCAAAGACTTGAACCGCATGGATGAAGCCCTTCTCAGCCACGAGCGGGCCATCGAGCTCAACCCCCGCCATATGGTGGCGCACAACAACAAGGGAATCGCCCTGACCGAGTTGAAGCGGACCAAGGAGGCGCTTCAGTGTTTCGATCGCGCGATCGAACTCAAACCCGATTACGCAGAGGCGTATTACAACCGCGGCAACGCCTTGCGGGCACTCGATCGGCCCGATGATGCCATCGGAAGCTTCGACCGCGCCATCGAACTCCGGCCCGATTATGTCGACGCGCACTGGACCAGGAGCA
>JBEKLK010000179.1:0-7212 GCA_050010235.1 Rhizomicrobium sp. | reverse complement strand
ATCTTCGCGCAACGTGAAAACAATTTGACCGCCGGATATGCCCTTGAGGTCGGCTGAAAGCGGCAAAGGCAGCTTGACCCACTTGCCATCGCCTGTCGGGGCATAATACTCCGCTTCAAAAAAGCTCGGCGCGCGCACGATGATCGGAAAGTCTTTTCCTGAATGGAATACGATCGGCGAAACCGAGACATCGGCGTCCTTACCCTCGACGGCGAGCGTCGCATCGGCAATTGCCTGTCCGCGATGCCAGGACCTCACGATGCGCGGATAGCCAGAGGTGGTCATCGAGCCTTTGCCGAAATCCGTTCCGAACAGTACTTCGTTTTCATCGACATAAGTTGCGGATGATTTCGCTTCGGGCAACGTGAAGCCGTCTTTCAGGAACGATTTCGTGGCGAGATCGAATTCGCGAATGACCACGGCATCGCCGCCGCCGCGCGAGAGGTTCACGAGGCAGCGGGTGAGAGACGGCGTGCAATCCGTGCCCTTCCACACCCAGTTCTCATGTTCGTCGGCCGAGAGCTTGTCGAGATCGAGCAGTGTGTCCCATTTGGGATTGGGATTGGCGTAGTCCGCAATCGTCGTGCGCCGCCAGATGCCCTTGGGATGCGCCGCGTCCTGCCAGAAATTGAAAACGAAGTCGTGATCGAGATTGCCGTAAGGAATGCGGTCCGTGGCGTCGAGCACCTTCAGGACGGAGTCGTAGTCCTTCCGGTAATCGCGATCGGTCGTCAGAACGCCGAGGGTCTTGGTGTTCTGCTCCTGGACCCAGGCCAACGGCTTCTCGCCATGGACATCCTCGAGCCACAGATAGGGGTCGGTCTCCGCGCCCATCGCCTGCCATCCCAGAATTGCCGCAACGGCGACACCGATCCAAACGTCCAGCCGCATGACCGCTTCTTTCGCCGTTCCGGGCGCCGTTGTCCGAGGGCGGCAATGCGCGGTCAAGGCGCGGTTGGCAGAGGACGATCCGCCAGCCTATAAGGCGCCCATGGCAGCCTTCCGCAAAATGCACGGTTTGGGCAACGATTTCGTGGTGTTCGACGCGCGAAACAAGGACTTCGCGCTCGATCGCGCGGGCGCGCGCGCGCTGGCCGACCGCCGCGAAGGCATCGGCTGCGATCAGGTGATCGTGATCGCGCCCGCGACCGGCGGCATCGACGCGTTCATGCGCATCTACAACGCCGATGGCGGCGAGGTGGAATCCTGCGGCAATGCCGCGCGCTGCGTGGCGCGACTCCTGATGGAGGAGGGTGATACGACGCGCGTGCGCCTCGATTCTCCGGGCGGCCTGCTCGATTGCTCCGACGCGGGCGGCGGCAATGTCACCGTCGATATCGGCGAACCGCATCTCGACTGGCGTGAAATCCCGTTGGCCGAAGCGGTCGACACGAATTCCTTCGTCTTGACGATCGACGGCGCGGCGCTGACGGCGTCCGCGGTTTCGGTCGGAAATCCCCATTGCGTGTTGTTTGTCGAGGATGCGGAGCGCGCAGCCGTCTCCGAGCTGGGGCCCAAGATCGAACACCATCCGATGTTTCCGTCCCGCACCAATGTGGAATTCGTGAGCCCCGTTTCCCGCACGCGGTTGCGCATGCGGGTGTGGGAACGCGGCGTGGGTATCACGCGCGCTTGCGGCACGGGTGCCTGCGCCGTGGCCGTTGCCGCGGTCCGCCGCGGGCTTGCCGAGCGCAAGGTCGATATCGTGCTCGATGGCGGCACGCTCGCGCTCGAATGGCGTGAAAGCGACGGCCATGTGCTGATGACGGGTCCGGTCGCGCTGGCCTATACGGGTGACATCGATGTGGCGGCCCTGGGTCACGCGTCATGACCGAGATCGTCACTTTCGGTTGCCGGCTGAACGCCTATGAATCCGAGGCTATTCGCGCACGCGCCGCCGAGGCGGGGTTGAGCGATGCGATCGTGTTCAACACCTGCGCCGTGACAGGCGAGGCGGTGCGCCAGTCGCGCCAGGCGATCCGCAAGGCGCGCCGCGCCAATCCGCGCGCGAAGATCATCGTCACCGGCTGCGCCGCACAAACCGAACCCGAGACCTATGCCGCGATGGCCGAAGTCGATCTCGTGCTGGGCAATGCCGAAAAGCTCGATGCTTCCAGCTATGCCGATTTCGGCGTGGCCGCGGCCGAGCGCGTACGCGTCAACGACATCATGTCGGTGAAGGAGACCGCGTCGCAGTTCGTCGACAGCTTCGAAGGCCGCGCGCGCGCGTTTCTGCAAATCCAGAACGGCTGCGACCATCGCTGCACTTTCTGCATCATCCCCTATGGCCGCGGAAATTCGCGCAGCGTGCCGATGGGCAGCGTGGTGGAAGAAGCGGAGCGGCTTGTCGGTGCAGGCTTTCCGGAAATCGTGCTGACAGGCGTGGACCTTACGGCCTATGGCGCGGATCTCCCGGGCGCGCCCGGCCTCGGCAAGCTTGTGCGCAAGCTTCTCAAATTCGTGCCGGGTCTCGCGCGTCTCAGGCTTTCGTCGATCGATTCCATCGAAGCCGATAGCGATCTGATGATCGCGATCGCCGAGGAGGCGCGGCTGATGCCGCATTTCCATCTGTCGGCACAATCGGGCGACGACATGATCCTCAAGCGCATGAAGCGCCGCCATTCGCGGAAAGATACGATCGCGTTTTGCAATGAGGTTCGCCGGTTGCGCCCCGGGGCGGCGTTCGGCGCCGATCTGATCGCGGGTTTCCCGACCGAAACCGAGGCAATGTTCGAGAATTCGCTGAGGCTTGTCGATGATGCGGGCCTCGGCACGCTTCATGTGTTTCCGTTCAGCCCGCGCAAAGGCACACCCGCCGCGCGCATGCCGCAATTGCCGCGCGAGGTCGTGAAGGCACGCGCCGCACGCTTGCGGGCGCATGGCGCGAAGGCGCTTGCGGCGCGGCTTGCGTCTCTGGTGGGCCGCGAGACGACAGTGCTGGTCGAAAAACCGGGTTTCGGCCGCACGGAATGTTTCGCGCCTGCCATTTTCGAAGGCGCGGCCGAACCGGGCACCTTGTTGCGTGCCCGCATCGTGGGCGCGGATGCCCAACGCCTGATCGCAGAACCGTTCGCATGAGCGACCACGGCACAACTCCGAAGCCGGGCTTGTTCGCCCGGTTGAAGGCGGGGCTGTCGCGCAGCGCCGGCGCGTTGGGCGACAGCCTGACCGGTATCTTCACGGACAGGCCGCTCGACGCGGAAACCATCGATGAGCTGAAAGAGGCGCTCATGCGTGCCGATCTCGGCACCGGGCTTGCGGGACGCATCGCGGACGAAATCGGTCGCGGCCGCTACGACCAGAACATCGCGCCTTACGACATCCGCAGGCTCCTGGCGGCGCAGATCGCGGCGCTGCTAAAGCCGGTTGAGAAGCCGTTCGCGATCGATCGCTCGAAAAAGCCTTTCGTGGTTCTCGTTGCCGGGGTGAACGGCACGGGAAAGACTACCACCATCGGAAAAATCGCGAGACGCCTCACCAAGGACAAGATGCGCGTCGTGCTGGCTGCGGGAGATACGTTCCGCGCCGCGGCCATCGAGCAGCTTCAGATCTGGGGCACGCGCACGGGCTCCGAAGTGATTTCGCGTTCGGCAGGCGCGGATGCCGCAGGGCTCTCTTACGACGCGGTGGCCCGCGCGCGGGTCGTCAATGCCGACGTGGTCCTGATCGATACGGCCGGCCGGTTGCAGAACAAGGCCAATCTGATGGCCGAGCTCGAGAAGATCGTGCGCGTCTTGAAGAAGATCGACGACAGCGCCCCCCATGCGGTGCTGCTCGTGCTTGACGCAACGACGGGGCAGAATGCCCTGTCGCAGGTAGAAGCGTTCAAGGCCGCGGTGCCGCTCACGGGATTGGTGATGACGAAACTGGATGGGACGGCGAAAGGCGGCATCCTGGTGGCACTGGCCGACAGGTTCGGATTGCCCGTGCATTTCATTGGCGTGGGCGAAGAGGCGGACGATCTGCAGGTCTTCGACGCCCAGGCCTTTGCGAATGCGCTGACGGGTGCGACGTGACCGCGCCGGCCAACGAGAACGCCTGGCAGATGCCGCTCGCACGGCTCGCGCTCGATCTCGGGCCCTTGCTCCTGTTTTTCGGCGCGTTCGAATTCTTCGGAATTTATGTCGCGACGGCCGTCTTCATGGCGGCCATTCTGGTCTCACTCGGCATCGGATATCTGCGCGAGCGGCGCCTGTCGCCGATGCCGCTGTTCACGGCGGTGCTCGTTCTGGTTTTCGGCGGGCTGACGCTCTACCTGCACAACGACGTTTTCATCAAGGTCAAGCTGACGGTGCTCTACGCATTTTTCGGTATAACCCTGATCGGCGGGCTCGCGTTCAAGCGGCTCTTTATCAAATATATATTCGGCCAAGCCTTTGAATTGACGCAGGAAGGTTGGCGAAAGCTGACATGGCGCTGGGGTTTTTTCTTCCTGGCGTTGGCTGTCGCCAACGAAATTATCTGGCGCAACTATTCCACGCATATCTGGGTCGATTTCAAAGTCTGGGTCATCATCCCCCTGATCTTCGTGTTTGGGCTCATCCAGGCGCCGCTGGTGATGAAACACGAAATCGAAACCAAACCGGATGCCGAGACCTGATCGGTCACGTCGGATTTGAGAACGGCGCGAATACGGCCAAATCCTTGGATTCGCTGTAATGTTTCAGTGCCCAGGTCACGCTGGGAAAGGCCAACTCGCTCCAGGGGATATCGTTCCATGCAAAAAGATTCACTTCGAGGCTCTCGACTCCCGGCGCAAAAACCGGTTTGTCGATGCGCGCGCGATACATCAATTGTACCTGGCTGATATGAGGTACGCTGTAGACAGCGAGCAATGCATCGAGAACAATATCCGTGCATGCCTCTTCTTTGGCCTCCCGCCGCGCGCCGTCCGCGGGGGATTCGTGTTCTTCGAGAAAGCCCGCCGGTAGAGTCCAAAGGCCTTTTCGTGGTTCGATGGCGCGGCGACACAACAGGATGCGGTTGTCGTGCACGACGACCGAACCCACCACGATTTTCGGATTGGTATAATGGATGTGGCCGCAACGTCCGCAGACGTCGCGCTCACTGGTGTCTCCGTCCGGGACGCGGCGCACGAAGTGCGGGCCGGGCGAGGCCGGAACAAATTTGCGTGGGTCGACCATGCGCTTGCAAATCTGCCCAAAGCCTGCGCATGACGGAAGCGAAATCTGCGTACGGCTTCGATTGTGTCGCAGAATTCGTTTGCCGAAGCAGTTGTCGAGACGCGATTGCACGTCTAATCTTCGGCCTCCGTGAGTGGGGAATACGGGAACCGCGTTGCACTGCCCGGCGTTACGCGGGTTGGTCTTCCAGAAAAATCGGATCGATGAAAAGTCGCTCCACAATCAATTGCTTCGGAAATTTCAGGGGTGTCCGATGAATTCGAAGGGGCAGCGAAAGGCAAATGGCAGCTTTGAGCTCGCCGAAACGCCTTCGCATCTCATGCGGCGGTGCCACCAATACTTTGGCGATCTTTATGCCTTGGAAACGGGTGCGCGCGATTTGACCAAGCAGCAATTCACAGTGCTTGCGGCATTGGAGCACCATGACGGCGTGAGCCAGACCGCGCTGGTGGACGCCACGGGCATCGATCGCTCCACGCTGGCGGAAATGGTGCGCCGCATGCTGGATCGCGGCCTGTTGTCGCGCGAGCGTACGGAAGAAGATGCGCGCGCCAATGCCGTGGCGATCACAATGTCGGGACGCAAGGCGCTGCGCAGTGCGCGCATCGCGGCGGAACGCGCGGAAAAAGCGCTTCTGGAGGCGCTCCCTGCCATCGAGCGGCAGCGGTTCATGAAATATCTCGCCACGATCGCATCGGCTGCGGATGCTTTCTCGCACAACGGTGCGGCACGGCCGCAACGCAAGCGCCCGCGCAGCCGCAAGAACTGACCACAACAGCTAGACTTTGATATCGAGCTGGGAACCCATCCTCTTCGCAGGCGCGAAAGGAACTACCGGCTTTGCTATCGGCGTGGCGTTCGCCGGCGGCGCGGTCTTGAACGCAATCGCCTCGAATTGGGGGGCCTCGCCGGCGGGTGCCGCCGCGTCCGCGCCGCGGGCGGGCTCGGCTCGTTGCGGGGCAGGTGCCGCGGCCGGACTGCGCGCCTGTTGGGCGGCAATGATGAGATTGCTGGCGCTGATCTGCATGGGTTGGACGTTCTGTCCGCTCCAATCGCTGAAACCCGAATGCGACGTTCGCCTCGTTTTGAGACGATCACGCGTCGGGAGCGGAGATTTTCAGAGAAGTGTTGCCAAAGACTGAAGGCTCTGGCGCGGATCAGCCTTCGCCGCGCGCCTTTTCGATGGCCGGCAACACGATTTTCGAGAGCGCGTCGCCCACCAGCGGGCCCGGATAGCGCAAGCGCACGATCCCCCTGCCGTCGATCACGAAGGTCTCCGGAACTCCGTACACGCCCCATTCGATGCCGGCGCGGCCGTCCGCGTCGAGATCGAGGCGCTGATAGGGGTTGCCCAGATCGCCCAGGAAGGCGCGGGCTTTTTCGGGTGTGTCCTTGTAGACGAGGCCGTAGAGCGCCACGCCCTTGAGTGCGGCGATCTCAGCCAGCCCCGGACCTTCGACGCGGCACGGGATGCACCACGACGCGAACACATTGAGCACGGTCACATGTCCGGCCTTGAAGTCGCCCGGCGCAAAAGCCCGGGCATTCGTGTCGAGCGCAGGCAGCACGAGCATGGGCGCGGGCTTGTCGACCAGCATGGACGGCAATTCGTCCGGCGCCGGCGCCCGCAGGCTGAGCGCAAAGCCGATCACGAGCGCGGCAAAAACCAGCACCGGCAGGATATAGGGTAATCGCCGCATCATGACCGATCGCCCTTTTCGGCGCGCTCCAGTGCGCGTTGCGCGCGTGCGTACGCCCGCAAGATGATGACGATAGCCGCTCCCAGCCCGATGAACGACACGCCGTAGGAAGGCCAGACATAGGCCGCGTAGCCGCCCATGGCGAAGAAATGCGCCATCCTAGGCTCCGGCCCGTAGCAGGGAGCGGCAGCGGCGGTTCATGATCTCTGTCCGTATGCGTACAATCCATAGTGAGGCGAACAGGAAGCCATAGCCCAGCATCATCGCGAATAGCGGCCACAGGAACACGGGCGCGATCAGCGAACCGCCCTTGCGGAAAATGCTTTCGCCCTGGTGGAGCGTGCTCCACCAGTCGACGGAGAATTTGA
>JBEKLK010000178.1:0-7264 GCA_050010235.1 Rhizomicrobium sp. | reverse complement strand
ACCATGACGGCTCCCGGCGCGGGCGCTTCGCGCGCCAGTTCCTCGCCGATGCGCTTCCTCGCATCGTAGACATTGCGCCCTTCGACCGTGGAATCCGGCCGGGCGAAATAGACATATTCGAATACGCAAAACCTGCGCGGCTGCGGCGTGAAAGGCCGATAGGAATGCAGGCCCTCCTTGGTGATGACCAGCATTTCGCCGGGTTCGACGTCGCGCACGAATTCCGCGCCGATGATGTCGAGCGCGCAGGTTTCAGAAGAGAGGATAAACGCGCTGCCGAGTTTGCCCAACACGAGCGGACGCACACCCCAGGGATCGCGTACGCCGATCAGCTTTTTGCCCGTCATCGCCACCAGCGAATAGGCGCCTTCCACGTGCTTCAGCGCATCGATCAGCCTTTCGGCGATCGGATTGAAGCGGCTGCGCGCGATCAGATGGATGATGGTCTCGGTGTCGGAGGTGGACTGGAAGATCGCGCCGGTGCGGACGAGTTCGGTATGAAGCGTGTTGGCGTTGGTCAGGTTTCCGTTGTGCGCAATTGCGATCGCGCCGCCGGCCACGTCGGCATACATGGGCTGGATATTGCGGACGAGCGAACCGCCGGTGGTGGAATAGCGCACGTGACCGAGCGCCTGGCTGCCCCGCAAATTCTGGACATGCTGATTTTTTTCGTCGAACACGTCGCCCACGAGGCCGGGATGGCGCTCCGCGATGAATTGCGTGCCGTCGTAGCTGACGATTCCCGCAGCCTCCTGTCCGCGATGCTGCAGGGCATGGAGCCCGAGCGCCACCAGCTTTCCCGCGTCGGGATTGCCGAAGACGCCGAAGACGCCGCATTCCTCGTGAAACTTGTCGTCGAAGGGGGTTTCGGATTGCGCGCTATGGCCCGTCATGGCTTGCCTGCATCTCCGTTGCCGGTCGACTGAATGAGTCTGTCTAGCGCGCGCCGATCATCGGCGCCATAGGCCTTTTGTCCGTGCCTGGCGCCTTTTTGCACCGTTCGCGGCGCGGGCTTGGGAACAGGGGTATCGGCCGGCGCGGGAGTGGCCTCGTCCTTCGCGGTCTGGATGTGCTGGTCGGGAATCAGCGACAGCAGGACGTCGCTCGAACCCTGGATGAGGGGCAGAAACCGCGCATTCGTCATCCATTCGGGCTGCGCGCGAATCGGCACGACCATGCAGAACACGAGATAGGCGATCCCCACGATCGCGAGCCCGCGGATGAAGCCAAAGGCAAATCCCAGCGCGCGGTCGACCGCGCCCACAGGCGAGCGTTTCACGCCTTGCGAAAATCGGAAGCTGATGAACGACAGGGGTATCAGGACGACGAGGAAAATGCCGCCATAAGCGACGAGCGTTCCCAGCCATTCCGGCGAAATGCGCTGCCGCAGGAAGGGCGCGAGTGCCGGCCCGAAATAGAGCGTGCCGAATGCGGCGGCGGCCCAGGCGAAGATCGTCAGCGTTTCCTGCACGAACCCGCGATAGGTCGCGTAGACCACGGAGGCCAGGATCACGAGGACCACCAGCACGTCGACGAACGAGAAACTCAAATGACCCATGAATCCATTCTACCACGCAATTCCACACGCCGGCCTTCGGTTATCTACCTGTGGCAAACTCGGCCAATTCGCTCACGTCCTTGACGGTCCGCAAGCTGAGTCCGGACCCCTCCGCCTTGGTTCCCGTCGGGATCAGCGCCGTCGTGAAACCCAGCTTTGCCGCTTCCTTGAGCCGCAATTCCGCCTGCGGCGCGGGCCTCACATCCCCCGAAAGGCTGATTTCGCCGAAAAACACACAATCCTTGGGCAGAGGCCGCCCGGCGAAGGAGGACACGAGTGCTGCCGCTGCCGCCAGATCGGCCGCCGGTTCGCCGATCTTCAGGCCGCCCGCGACGTTCAGATAGACATCGTGCCCGCTGACGCTAAGGCCGGCGCGTGCATCGAGCACGGCCAGGATCATTGCAAGGCGGCCGCTGTCCCAGCCCACCACCGCGCGGCGGGGCGTTCCGTAGCCGGGCGCGGCAACAAGCGCCTGCACTTCCACGAGCACGGGCCGCGTCCCTTCGAGGCCCGCGAACACCGCAGCCCCCGGCGACGCGCTGTGGCGATCGCCCAGAAACAGCGCGGAGGGATTGGCGACTTCCATCAGCCCCTGACCGGTCATTTCGAAGACGCCGATTTCATCCGTCGGCCCGAAACGATTCTTCACCGCGCGCAGGACGCGGAAATGATGCCCGCGCTCGCCTTCGAAATAGAGAACCGCATCCACGAGATGCTCGACCGCCTTTGGACCCGCGATCTGCCCGTCTTTCGTCACATGCCCCACGAGAATGAGCGCCGCGCCCGACGATTTGGCGTAACGCACGAGATCGTAGGAGGCTGTGCGCACTTGCGCGATCGTGCCGGGCGCGGCCTCGAGCGCGGACGTCCAGATCGTCTGGATCGAGTCGATTGCGACGATGCCGGGCGGAGGCCCGGATTCGAGCGTGGCAAGAACGTCTTCCACACTGGTGGCCGAGCCCAGCGAAACCGGCGCATCGCCCAGCCCCATGCGCGCAGCGCGCATGCGAACCTGCGCCATCGCTTCTTCGCCGGATATATAGACGGCCGTGCCGCCCGATTTCGCGTACGCCGCGAGCGCCTGCAGGATCAGGGTCGATTTGCCGACGCCCGGATCGCCGCCCACCAGCAGCGCGGAACCGGGAACGAGACCGCCGCCGCACACCCGGTCGAATTCGGGGATGCCCGTCGGCCGCCGGGGCGGCGCGTCATCTTCGGTCTTGAGATCTTCGAGCGCGAAGGGCCGTCCCCGCACGCGCTTGACCGCGCTCGTTCCCGCAGGCGCCGCGGAGATTTCCTCAACGACGGTGTTCCACCCGCCGCAGGCGTCGCACTTGCCGGACCATTTGGCGTGGACGGCTCCGCAGCTTTGGCAAACGAAGCTCGCTTGCGCGCGCGCCACTAGCCGCGCACTTCCATCTTGATCGGACCTTCCGCCCGGCCATGGATGAATTGATCGACATAGGGATTGCCGCTGGCGTCGATGTCGGCCGTGGGTCCGTCCCAGATGATCTTGCCCTTGTAGAGCATGGCAATGCGGTTGGAGATCTTCCGTGCGCTCGCCATGTCGTGGGTGATCGACAAAGCGGTGACACCCAGGTTTTTCACCGTCGACACGATCAGATCGTTGATCACGTCCGCCATGATCGGATCGAGGCCGGTGGTGGGTTCGTCGAAGAAGATGATCTGGGGATCGGCCGCGATGGCGCGTGCGAGCCCCACGCGCTTCTGCATGCCGCCGGACAGTTCCGCCGGCGAAAGTGCGGCCACTTCGGGGCCGAGACCGACGCTGGCAAGTTTCTCGATCGCCACTTCGTGGGCCTTGCGGCGGTTCATGCCGTGACCCTGGATCAGGCCGAACGCGACATTCTCCCAGACCGGCAAGCTGTCGAACAATGCCGCGCCCTGAAACAGCATGCCGAATTTCTTCAGCATCGCCTCGCGTGCGCGGCCGCCGATGCGGGTGACGTCCTGGCCGTCGACGAAAATCTTGCCTTCGTCGGCGCGCAGAATTCCCAGCACGCATTTGATCATCACGGATTTGCCCGTGCCGGAACCACCGATCACGACCAATGACTCGGCGGAGCCGATCTTGAGGTCGATGCCGTCGAGCACGACCTTGTCGCCGAAGCGTTTCTTGACGCCGCGAAGTTCGATCTTGGGTGTGCCCGGCGTCGCCATCTCAGTTTCCGAACAGGATGGAAGTGAGGAAATAATTCGCGGCCAGGATCAGGATGGACGACGATACCACGGCATAGGTCGTCGCCGCACCCACGCCCTGCGCGCCGCCTTTGGAATGAAAGCCGTTGTAGCAGCCCATCAGCGCGATGATGAAGCCGAACACCGCGATCTTGATCACGCCCGAAATCACGTCGGCATGGGTGACGAAATCGACCGTGTTCTTGAGATAGATGGGACCGTTGAAGCCCAGACTCGCGGTCGCGACCACATAGCCGCCGAACACACCGATCGAATCCGCCACGAGGACGAGTACCGGCAGCGTCACCACTGCGGCGACGAGCCGTGGCACGACGAGATATTTGATCGGATTGGTCGACAGCGTCGTCAGCGCGTCGATCTGTTCGGTCACCCGCATGGTTCCGATCTCGGCGGCGATCGCCGCCGCCACGCGCCCGGCAACCATGAGGCCGGCAATGACCGGCCCGAGTTCGCGTGTGATGCCCAGCACGACGATGTTGGGCACGACGGATTCCACGCCGAACCGGTTGCTGCCCACATAGATCTGCAGTGCCAGCGCGCCGCCGGTGAAAAACGCCGTGAGGCCCACGACCGGCAGCGAAAAATAGCCGATGCGGAGCATCTGCTGGCCGATCAGGCCCCAATAAATCGGCGGGCGCACGCAGCTTGTGACGGCGGAAACCATGAACCGCATCAACGCGCCGGTCTGGGCGAGGAATGCGAGGAAGACGCGGCCGATCGGCGCAAGAATGTTCATCGCGCCGGCTCCTGCCGCGAGGTAGCCCCGTCGACATAACGGCGCGGCACGCGGCCATCGAGCGATGTGAGGATTTCATAAGGCGCGGTGTTTGATGCGCGCGCCAATTCGTCCAGGCCTATCGTGTCGCCGAGAAATTCGACCTCTGCGCCCACGGCAAGGGACGCGTCCGGAATGTTGGTGACATCGAGGGTCATCAGATCCATCGAAACCCGCCCCACGATGGGCACACGCACACCGCCGATCGCGCCCATCCCCCGATTGCCGATCGCGCGCATCAGACCGTCCGCATATCCCAAAGCGATGGTCGCGAGCGTGCCTTTCCGCCCGACCCGGAAGCTGGCTCCGTAGCCAACGCTCTCCCCCTTGTCAACGCGACGAAGCTGGAGGATGCGGCCGGTCAGAACCGCGGCCGTGGCGAACGGATTTTCGCCCGCGGCTTGCGGATTTCCGCCATAGAGGCCGATGCCCGGCCGCACCATGTCGAAAGCGTAATCCTTGCCCAGAATGACTCCGCCGGTCGACGAAAGGCTGGCGGGCGTCGGCGGCAACCGGGCGAGCCCGGCGCGAAAGCGATCGAGCTGAGCCCTGTTCATGGGAGATTTGGAATCGTCGGCACACGCCAGATGACTCATGACGAGCACCAGCCGGATGCCGCGCAACCGCGTGGCGGTCTCCGCCACGAGGATGGCGAATTCATAGGCCGGAAGGCCCAGCCGGTTCATGCCGGTGTCGAAATGCAGGGCCGCGTCGAGCGTCGCGCCGGACTCGCGCGCTGCCGCCGACCAGGTCGCGATCTCGGCCAGCGAATTGAGGACCGGCGTCAGCCGGTGGGCGATCAAGGCCGGCACGGCGGCAGGATAAGCGCCGTCCAGCACGAAAATACGGGCGTCGGGCGCGAGCGGGCGAGCCTTCACACCCTCCTCCAGCCGCGCCACGAACAACGTATCGCAGCCCGCCGCGATCAAAGTCCGGGTGACCTCGTCCGCGCCGAGACCATAGGCATCCGCCTTGACCACGCCGGCCACGGCGGCGCGGCCGGCCAGACGCCGGCAGACGCGGTAGTTCGCGGCAATCGCGCCCAGCCGCACGGTCAGGCACGCGACGTCAGTTTCGGATTGGCTCATGCGCGGCAGACAATGGCAGGCAGGCGCCCAAGACGTCAAAGCAGTTCGGCGTAATGGTGAATTGCAAAATGGGGCCTCGATGCTCTCCGAATTGCCGTTTCCCTTAGAATATATTGTCGAGATCGCGCATCCCTTCCACAATGGAAATTATTTGTACCGTGTCTTTGGCGCGCTCGAATTCATACAAAATGAGATAGGTACCGTGGATTAGAACGCGAGCGCCCGCAGCGATCTCCGGGCGTGTCGCACCCAGTTCCGGAAACTCTCTCAGCCGTTCTATCTTTGCATCGATAGCAAGCAGCAAGCGATCAGCCACAGACTCATTGTCGAGCGCTATGTAGCGCCAAATTCGCTTGAAATCGTCGCGCGCGCGGCGAGATATGACAATATCCGTCACGGCTTTCGTTTGCGACTGCGGGTTTTTTCTGCCTTCACCTCTTTAATTAATTGGGACATGTCGTACCGGCCGCCCACGCCGCTCGCCTTTCCCTCGATCCACGCTTGTCTCAGCGCATCGCGCTCATGGGCGCGTAATTCCCGCCTGCCGTTCCAAAGGCGGACGGCGTCGCGCACGACCTCGCTCGTCGAAGCATATTCGCCTGCGTCCACAGCCGCGCGAATTTGCTCAGCCATCGGCTCGGGAAAAACGACCGTCATTCGCTCGATTTTGGACATGCCAGTCTACCGCTATTCGTCGACCAGATATCATAATAAATCATAACAAATATGATTTCAAGAAACAGCCAGATCCTTGAACCGCGTGAAGCGGTCGTCGAAGAACAGCTCGATGCGCGTCGTGGCGCCGTGGCGGTGCTTCTCGACCAGCACATCGGCCAGATGGTTCACCTTCTCCATCTTCTCCGCCCATTTGGTGAATTCGGGATCGTCTTCGGCGGGCTTGCGCGACTTCAGATAATAGGCTTCCCGATAGACGAACATCACGACGTCGGCGTCCTGTTCGATCGAACCGGATTCGCGCAAGTCCGACAGGACGGGCCGCTTATCGTCCCGGCTGTCCACGCCGCGCGACAATTGCGAGAGCGCGATAACGGGAACATCCAGCTCCTTGGCCAGCACCTTCAGGCCTTTGGAAATCTCCGTGATTTCCTGCACGCGGTTTTCGACGCGGCGCGACGGCGCCACAAGTTGGATGTGGTCGATGATGACAAGGCCCACTTTCTTTTCGCGCTTGAGCCGGCGCGCCCGCGCGGCGATTTGCGCAATGGAGATGCCGCCGGTGTCGTCGATGTAAAGCGGCAAGGTGCTCAGATCCTGCATCTTGAGCACGAAGTTTTCCCATTCGCTTTCGGAAAACTTGCCGTTGCGGATTTTCCACATCTCGATTTCGGTCTGCTCGGACAGGATACGCGCGGAGAGCTGCTGGGCCGCCATTTCGAGCGAGAAGAAAAGCACCGGACAGCCGCGCGGCAGTTCGACGCCTTCGGCTGTGTCCTGTGCGTAGGCGCGCGAGGCATGGAATGCCATGTTGGTGGCGAGCGAGGTTTTGCCCATGCCGGGACGGCCGGCAATGATAATGAGATCGGAGGGCTGCAGGCCGCCCAGCAACGAATCCAGATCGGCAAAGCCGGACGCGACGCCGGAAATGCGGCCGCCGCGCGCCTG
>JBEKLK010000177.1:0-7282 GCA_050010235.1 Rhizomicrobium sp. | reverse complement strand
CGGCGCAAGTTTATGCAGTGGGCGGGATCGGTGCGGATCAAACCGGCGACTGGATCGCAGTGGGCGCTGCGGGGTTCGGCTTCGGCTCCGAATTGTTCAGGCCGGATTACTCGGATCACGACGTCGGCTTCCGCGCGCGTAGTCTGGTCGAAGCCGTTCGCCGCGCTATCGAGACACGGCCGCAATAAGCGCCGGCGCCGAGACGCCGGGAATTGAGGGGGAATTCATGAGTCTGAGCGCAATCGATATTGCTGTTGTCGCCGGCTATGCGATCTCCATTTTTCTGCTGGCGCAATTCGTTTCTCGTGAGAAGGCCGGCCACGTCAAGGACAGCAAGGATTATTTCCTGGCAAGCAAGGCGCTGCCCTGGTGGGCAGTCGGCACCTCACTGATTGCGGCGAACATTTCCGCCGAGCAGATCATCGGCATGTCCGGTTCCGGCTATGCGCTGGGCTTGGGCATCGCATCTTACGAGTGGATGTCGGCGCTGACGCTTCTGCTCGTCGGCAAATTCTTGCTGCCGATCTTCCTGAAGAACCAGATCTATACAATGCCGGAATTCCTACAGCGGCGTTACGGCACCAGCGTGCGCTTCGTCATGGCCGTGTTTTGGCTCGGACTCTACATTCTGGTAAACCTCACAGCCATCCTCTGGCTGGGTGCCACGGCCGTGCATGTCGTGACCGGGGTGTCCATCGAATATGCCCTTGTTGCTCTCGGCCTGTTTGCTGGCGCATACGCGCTTTATGGAGGATTGAAGGCGGTCGCACTGACCGACATCGTTCAGGTCACGCTGCTCGTATTGGGCGGCCTCGTGATCGCTTATATCGCGCTCGAGAGAATCTCGGGCGGAACGGGCCTCCACGGCGTCGTCCGCGGGTTCCTGACGTTGCAGAAGGACATGCCGACCAAGTTCCAGATGATCCTCAAGCCGGACAATCCCTATTACAAGGATTTGCCGGGGCTTTCCGTTCTGATCGGCGGTATGTGGATCATGAATCTCTCTTATTGGGGCTTCAACCAGTACATCATCCAGCGCGCACTGGCGGCGAAGGACACGCGCGAAGCACAGAAAGGCATCGTGCTCGCTTCATTCCTGAAGCTGCTGATGCCGGTACTGGTGGTCTTGCCAGGTATTGCCGCGAGCGTTCTGGCACCCCATCTCGAAAAGCCCGATCAGGCCTATCCCTATTTGATGACTTTGCTTCCGCCGGGGCTTTTGGGGCTTGTGTTTGCCGCTCTGATCGCCGCGATCATTGCGTCGATGGGATCGAAGATCAATTCGATCGCAACCATCTTCACGATCGACCTCTACAAGCCGTTTCACAGGAATGCCAGCGAGCGCTATCTGGTGGTCGTGGGACGCATCGCGGCAGTCGTCGCGCTCGCCATTGCGATGCTCGCGGCCAAACCTCTGCTCGGCAGTTTCGACCAAGTGTTCCAGGCGATTCAGGAATATACCGGCTTCGTGACGCCGGGAATTGTCGTCATCTTCTTGCTGGGTATGTTCTGGGCGCGCGCGACGACAGCCGGCGCCTTCGTGGCAACGGTCGGCTCGGTGTTGCTGTCCTTCGTTTTCAAACTGTGCGCACCCGCAATCCCGTTCATGAATAGGGTCGGCTATGTGTTCCTGCTCTGCCTCGCGGCGGCTATCGTCGTCTCGATGCTTCAGCCGAAGCCGAAGACCTCGACCGTCGACCTGACGGATGTCGACTATACGACCAGCGCATCGTTCAACATTGCGGGTGTCGTGGTGATCGGCATATTGATCGCGCTGTATTACACATTCTGGTAGGGCGACATGGAACCGATCGACACCATCCACGTCGGCAACACGCTCGGGGAAGGTGTCTTGTGGGACACGGAAACCCAAACGCTGTGGTGGACGGATATCCAAGAACGAAAGTTGTTTCGCCACGATTTTCGGTCGCGTGCAACCGACACGATCCCGACGCCGGAGAGGCTTTGTTCGTTCGGGTTCGTGCGCGGAAGCGACCAATTGATTGCCGCCTTCGAAAGTGGGCTTGCCCTCTTCGATCCGGCAAGCGGCGCGACCGAATGGCTGGCTCGCCCGGAGAGCTGCGCCGGCATCCGTTGCAATGATGGACGCGTCGATCGGCAGGGACGATTTTGGGCGGGCACCATGATGGAGAGGGACGGATCGCCCGCACTGGCGAACCTTTACAGCCTCGACCGACACGGAACGCTGCAGACACGAGAAACCGGCATCGCTATCTCCAATGGCATTTGCTGGAGTCCGGACGGCACACGCTTCTATTTCTCTGATTCTCCGCTGCGGACGATCTTCGTGTATGATTTCGATGTGGCATCCGGCGAAATTTCCAATCGCCGCGTGTTTGCCACGACGCCAGAAGGCGCGTTTCCGGATGGGGCCAATGTCGACGCGGAAGGATTTCTCTGGAGCGCCCATTGGGGGGCGGGGCAGGTCGTCAGATACGCACCGGACGGTCGGATCGATCGGACAGTCGCTGTGCCCGCGAGCCAGCCGACCTGTATTGCGTTCGGGGGTCCCGATCTCGATCTTCTGTTTGTGACATCTGCCCGGGATGGCTTGAAGGAAGATGCGATCCTGCGGCACCCTAGCGCCGGGGACGTTTTCGTCTATAGGGTAGGAATTCGCGGATTGCCGGACTCACGGTTTGCCTATGAGGGCAACTCACACCGAGCGCTCGCCGCGGACGCAGAGAGAAACCATGATTTCATCCGGCCGTGGCCAGAACCTGACCTATAGTATCGTCGAGGACTTGGGCGTCGCCATCGTCACCGGCACGTATTCCGCGACGAATCCATTTCCCGTCGAAGCCGACCTCTGCACGCAGTATGGCGCGAGCCGCAGCGTTCTTCGCGAGGCCGTGAAGATGCTGACCGCCAAGGGCCTTTTGGGTGCGCGGCCGCGGCAAGGCACTTGGGTCCAGCCGGAAGAAACCTGGAACCTTCTCGACCCGGACGTTTTGCGCTGGCTCCTGGAGCGAAAATTCTCCTTGTCGCTGCTGATCGAATTCACGCAAATCCGGCTGGCGGTCGAACCTGCGGCGGCTGCCCTTGCTGCGGCGGTGGCAGGGCCGGCCGAGAAAGCCGCCATCCAGAGCACAATCCAGCGCATGATCGCGGCGGAACGCGGCGAGGACGATCCGCTCGGCTCGGACATCGCATTTCATGTCGCAGTGCTCCGGGCGAGCGGCAACCGCTTCTATTCGCAATTGCGCGAATTGATCGAAACCGCCCTGCGATTCAGCATCCGCACGACCAACCGCTACAAGGGCGTTCGCCTGGCGAGCGTGAGCGATCACAAGCGCGTGGCCGATGCGATTATCTCCGGCAATTCCGCGGCCGCGGAAACAACGATGCGCGATCTGATCCGTGAAGCACTGGAATTGATCAAGGCTGCGGATATCGGCTCGGCAAAACCGGACCGTTCGGCAGCACCGCGGATACGTTCGCTGCGGCGGTAGTTGAAGTATAGCGTTTGCAGCCGACACACGTTTCGCAACAACTCCACGATCTCGAACGAAATGTCTGTCCCGGAGATGGGTTGTTCGATAGGCGCCGGCGAGCCTTTCAAATAGCTGCTTAGACTTCCCGCAAGGATCAGCCCAATCGCCATTACCTCGCCGCGGCTCGCGCGCAGCTTAGACTCTCACGTGTTGGGCGAACCTCTGCAAAGCTTGGGAGCAACTTGAGAGTATGGCCTCGAAAACCGCCGGAAATGACCTGTCGCGACCTGAAGCGAACAGCCGCGAAATGACATGATTTGCTAGGTTTTTCCTTTGATTCTGTGTGTTGACATCGTAGGGGTCACAGGTTCGATCCCTGTCGCGCCCACCATTCCTACCCTCAATGCGTCAGGGCGAACCGGAAATCGTATTCGGTGCCTTTGGCATCGCGGGCATGGAGCGTCATCTGTCCGCCCGCACCCGCGTATCTGCCAGTCCCTCCCGTGACGGCCAGCACGGAATCTCCCGCGTCGTAGAACGGTCCCTCGACCATGATCTGCTCGCCCGCGAGAGTCGTCGTCCACGAGCATTCATAGGCTTTGCCGACCGCGACACGGATGCAGAAGCCCTGGTCGGTGCCGACTTTCACCTTGTCGCCCGCGTCGAACACGTCGTTGGTCCAGGTGAGCACGTCGCCGCGATTGTCCGGCTTGGGCCCGATATGGGCGGTTGCATCCGACTTCGCGTGCTCGACGACGGTCAATTGCTCGGCGGCGAGCGCAGGTGCACATGACAGTGCCGTTGCGAGCAACATTGCGAGAGACGATTTCGTCATGGTCAACCTCCGTTGAAGTTCTTGGCCAGCTTCCACGCATCGCCCGCCGGCGCATCGCCCCGGTCATAGGGCCGCGCAAGCAGCATGTAGAGCGCGCCCACGCCAATGATCGCGAGCCAGGTCACGCTCATCGACCAGTTCATGTACCAGGGCGTGTTGGGTGTGCGCGGCCACGACATGTCGACGATCGCCCCCACCCCATAAGCGAGAGCGATGATGTTCACCGTCATGCCCCATTGGCCTAAGCGGAACTGTCCGGACGGAATCCAGCCGCGCAGGCGTGCCGCCAGCGCACCCAATACGATCATCTGGAATGCCACATAGATGCCGATGATCGCGGAATTGACGATGGTCGCGATCGCGTTCTGAAAGAGCAGTCCCAGGATGATGATGACGGCTGCCACGAGTCCGGAAAGCACCAGCGCGCGCGTGGGCACACGCGTATGCGGCGACAATCCCGACAGAAACGTGTTGGCGACGATCATCTTGTCGCGTGCATAGGCGAAGATGAGGCGGCTTGTCGCCGCCTGCAGGCTCAAGATGCAGGACATGAACGACACCATCACGACCGCGACGACCAGCTTCGCGCCGAAGGGCCCGAATACGCCGAGCAACACATTCTCGACCGGAGTGGAGTTCTTGCCGGATATGACGGCCGGGATGTCGGGTTGCGCAAGAATGAACGCGAGGCAGACAAACGCCGCGGCCGCCATGCCCACATAGATCGTCATGCGCATCGCGCGCGGAATGGCGAGACCGGGGTCGGGCGTTTCCTCCGCCACGTCGCCGCAGGCTTCGAAGCCGTAACAGGTGAAGAGTCCCACGACGGCGGCCGCGAGAAACGCCGGCCAGTACGCGCCGTTCTGCGCAATGCCGAAACTGTCGAACACGACGCCGAAAGGTTGATGGCGTTCGAACACGAGGAGATAGGTGCCTACGACGATCGCGCCGATGATCTCGCAGACGAATCCGAACATCGCCACGCGCGCCAGCAGCTTGGTGCCCGCGAGATTGACGAGCGTGGAGATCGCGACCAGCACAAGCGCGATGGCCGTGGTGATGCCCGGCGTCTGATTGAAGCCCAGCAAGGTGGCGAGGAACGGTCCCGCGCCCACCGCGACCGCCGCGATGGTCGTGAACAACGCCCACCCATAGATCCAGCCGGCCATCCAGGCCCAGCGCTTTCCCACCAGCCGGCGCGCCCAGGGATAAAGCCCGCCGGAAATGGGAAATTGGGAGACCACTTCGCTGAAGATCAGGCAGACGAGAAACTGTCCCGCACCGGCAAGGAAGTAGGACCAGAACATGGGCGGACCGCCCGTCGACATGCCCAGATAAAACACCGAATAGACGCCCACCACGGGCGAGAGATAAGTGAAGCCGAGTGCAAAGTTCTCCCACAGGCTCATCGAGCGGTCGAATTTGGCGGTGTAGCCCAACGCGGCCAGTTGCGCCGAGTCGGCGTCGGCGCGCGCTTTGTCGTTGGCCTGCATTCCAGCCCTCTCATTGAATCGGTACTGCAAACCCACCGGGGAGGCGGGCGATCCCTCAAACCATATTTCTGGACCCGCAATCGCGAGGCCGTCAACGCCGGCGCGGTTGCGGGAACGGCGGCCGCCTGTTGTAGACTTCGCCCACGACGCCCGGATTCTTTGGGCAACGCGGCCGCTTGGGGAGCTCGCCATGGATATCGCCTTGCGCATCGGGAGCCGATTCGAAAAGGGAACGGGCGCAGCCGAACGCATCCTCAATCCGCGCAACGGCGAGATCATCGCGGATGTGCCGGAAGCCTCGCTTGCGCAAGTGGATGATGCAGTCGCCGCCGCCGCAGGCGCATTCGACAGCTGGTCGCGCACGACGCCGGCCGAGCGTTCGCTCATGCTGCTGCGGCTCGCAGACCTGATCGAGCGCGACGCCGAAGCCTATGCCGATCTCGAAGCGCTCAACTGCGGCAAGCCGCGCCATCTGGTGCTGGCCGACGAAATACCGGCCATCGTGGATTGCTTCCGCTTCTTTGCAGGCGCGGTGCGCACCATGCACGGGCCGGTGGCAGGCGAATATCTCGCGGGCCACACCTCGATGATCCGTCGCGATCCGGTGGGCGTCATCGCCTCCATCGCGCCATGGAATTATCCCCTGATGATGGCGGCGTGGAAGCTCGCGCCCGCGCTCGCAGCCGGCAACACGATCGTGCTCAAACCCTCGGAGCAGACGCCGCTCACGGCCCTCAAGCTCGCGAAACATCTGGCCGAAATATTCCCCGAAGGTGTCGCCAATGTCGTCTGCGGACGCGGCGAAAGCGTGGGCCAGAAGCTGATTTCCGATCCGCGCGTGGCGATGATCTCGCTGACCGGCGATGTGGGCACGGGCCGCAAGGTGCTGGCGGCCGCGCAGGCCACGCTCAAGCGCACGCATCTGGAGCTCGGCGGCAAGGCGCCGGTGGTCGTATTCGACGATGCCGATCTGGACGCCGTCGTCGCGGGATTGCGGGGCTTTGGTTTCTACAATGCGGGCCAGGATTGCACGGCGGCGTGCCGTGTCTATGCGGGCCCCAAAATCTACGAACGTCTCGTGGCCGATCTGTCCTCGGCGGTGTCGAGCCTCGTCTTCAATGCACGCGACGATGCCACGAACGAAATCGGACCTTTGATTTCCGAGCGCCAGCGCGGGCGCGTGGCTGGCTTTGTCGAACGCGCCGCCGCCGTCAAACACATCTCGATTGCGACGGGCGGCAGGCAGCCGGATGGTCCCGGCTTCTATTATCAGCCGACGGTCGTTGCCGGCGCGCTGCAGGACGACGAAATCGTCCGCCGCGAAGTGTTTGGTCCCGTGGTGTCGGTGACGCGCTTCGCCGATGTCGATCAAGCCGTCGGTTGGGCGAACGATTCCGACTATGGGCTCGCCTCGTCCGTGTGGACGAAGGATATTTCGCGCGGGCTTTCGACCGCGTCGCGGTTGCGCTATGGCTGCACCTGGGTCAATTGCCATTTCA
>JBEKLK010000176.1:0-7311 GCA_050010235.1 Rhizomicrobium sp. | reverse complement strand
GATACACGATTCAATTGGCCGCAATGGGCAACCAGCCGACATCCGTCATGATCGCCAACAAGCGCCACGCGGAATCGATTCTCACCTGGATTCTACGCGGCGTCGGTACACTCGCGATGGTGATTGGGTTTGCGATGTTCCTGGGACCGGTCTCGACGATCGCATCGATCGTGCCGTTCCTGGGCGGCTTCGTGCGCGGCGCGGCATTCTTCGTGTCGCTCGTGATCGGGGTTCCGCTGTCGCTGGTGGTGATCGCGTTGGCCTGGATCGGACACCGCCCGCTCGTCGGCGGGGGAATTCTCCTCCTCGCCGTCGCAGTGTTCTATGGACTCTGGCGGCTGCACGCCTCACGAAGCCCCACGCCAAAACCGGCTTGAGAGAGGCGCGAGGCACCGAATCGTCAGGCTGAACGGTTTGGCTCTATCGCAATCGCAGGCGCGAATCCGCCTTGAAGGGGCGCCGCAAAACGCAGCACTGTGTCCTCGCCTTCGCAGCCGACCGTGACGGGGCTGCGGTCGGCCAGCACGCGACCTTTGCCTTCGAGAGCAACATTGCGCAAGCGGATTTCGTTCTCTACCGGTGTGCCGAGGACGACCAGATATATCGCACCGGCCTTCTGCGTGAATCGAACGGGCAATCCGCCTTCGGTCACGGCTTCGGCCTGCGTCCAGGACCGCGCGCCATAGACCGCCTCTCCGTTCGCGCGCAGCCACGCGCCGAAGGCTTTAAGCCGGTCCATTTGCGACACGGGAATCCGGCCATCCGCCTGCGGCCCCACATTCAGCAAAAGATTGCCGTTCTTCGACACGCCATCGATGAAATCGCCGAGCAACGTCTCGAACGGCGCGTAGTCGGAATCCGTATCGTTGCGGTTGAAACCGAAGGAATGGCTCATTCCCCGCGTCGATTCCCATTTCTTCGCGCTGATATTGGGCAGCTTGGCATATTCGGGTGTCCGGAAATCGCTGTGCGGCACAGGTGGCGGCACGATTCCGTCGAACGCTGCCGGGTTCCTTGCAATATGGCGTCTGACGCCAGCGTCGAAACGTCGGCGCATGAATTTGAGGCGCAGCAGTCTCGACTGCCAAGTCATCGCGCGCCAGCGGTCGTTGACGACGCCGTCCGCCACGGCATTGTAATAGTCGGCGAATAGCGCGAACAGGCGCCGCTCATCCGTCGGCCAGGAAATGTCGTTCCACAGCACGCTCGGCTCGTAGCGCGCGATCAATTCGCGCGCCTGCGCGTCGGCATAGGCGGGATAGCGGCCACCGGGAGTCGAGCCCACGAAATCTCCCAGCGTCCGCAGCGGTTCGCGATTGAAGGTCCAGTCGAGCCCGCCGGAATAATAAAGACCGAATTTGAGCCCTACCCCGCGAACTGCGCGCGCAAGCTCGCCCACAATATCGCGCTCGCTGTACCACGCCTTTTGGCAGGGATTCGCGATCGCGCTGGGCCAAAGGCAGAAGCCGTCATGATGCTTGGTGACGAGCACGACATATTTCGCGCCCGCATCGCGGAATGCTTCCGCCCACGCGGCCGGATCCCAGCCCCCGAGGCCTGCAAGAAAGGGTTCCTTGAACGCCTCGTAGGGCGCATCGCCGTAATGCGTGCGATGGAACTCGGCGGACGGGGTGCCCGGCACCTTTATGGCGTTCGCATACCATTCGGTATAAGGCGTCATCGCGACCGCGCGGTTGTAATCCTGCTTGAATGCATCGGTGATGCTGCCGAGCCGCGCCGCGAAAGCGGGAATGGAAAACAATCCCCAATGGATGAAAATCCCGAACTTGGCATCGTCGTACCAGCCGGGCAGCGGACGCGCGTTCAGCGCCGCGAGATCCGGCGCGATTTCGGGTCTTGCCGGATTCACCGATCGACCTGCGCCTTGGCGACGGACGCCGGCACGACCGGCACCTCGTTGTCGGCCAGAGGCCGCATCCAGATCTTGCGCTTAAGCGCGGCCTCGATATAAGGTGCGAGTTCGGCGCGCTTGCGCGCTTCCCGCGCTTCGACCTCGGCGGCGAATTCCGCCATCACTTCGGACGCGAACAGCTCCAGCGATTCGCAGATGTGCTCGTGCTTGTTGCGCCCGGCCTGCTGCAGGAAGATGACCTGATCGATGCCGGAGTCCTGCATCGCTCTCAGATGCGCACGCATGTCGTCGGGCGTGCCGATGCCGGACGCCCGTGCATCGATTCCTTCGATACCGGCGATCACTTCTTCGGTGCGATTGCCGCGAAGCTTCAGATATTCGCCCCACAGATTCGTGCGCCCCGGCACGGTGTCGTGCGCCACAAGCGCATTCAACGCATAGCCGAAGAATTCGAAGCCTTCGTGACCGCGGCGGATCGCTTCCGAGCGGTCGCGATGAACGGAAAAACTCGAGACCATCGCCATATTGGCATTGACCGTATGACCGATAGGCACGCAGGCATCGGATTTGATGATGCCGTAATAGATGTCGGCCCATCTGCGCGCTTCGGTGGGGTCGACGAAGGAAAACGCGAGCGCGCCGACGCCCAGAGAGGCCGCGATCTTGATGGTATCGCGATTGGTGCAGGCCATCCACATCGGCGGATGCGGGCTCTGCACCGGCTTGGGCAGCACGTTGCGGCACGGCATCGAAAAATATTTGCCTTCGAAACCGGGATAGGGCGTGAACACGAGCATGTTGGCGATTTGCTCGGCCGCCTGGATCGCCATGGCGCGCTTTTCCTTGGCCGGAATCTTGAAGCCGCCGAGTTCCAGCCGCGTGGCGCCTTCGCCGAACCCGAATTCGACGCGACCGTTCGAAACGATGTCGAGCGTGGCCAGCGCTTCTGCCGTGCGCGCGGGATGATTGTAGTTCGGGATCACCTGGCGGATGCCGTGTCCCAGCCGGATGCGACGGGTCTGCGCCGCCGCCGCCGCTAGGAACACCTCCGGCGCGGAGGAATGGGAATATTCGTCGAGGAAATGGTGCTCGACCTCCCAGGCGTAGTCGTAACCGAGCCGGTCCGCGAGCGCGACCTGGGCCAGAGCCTGATGGAACAGGCGGTGCTCGTCGCCGGGCGCCCATGGCCTTGGCAACTGCAATTCGTAGAAAACGCCAAACCTCATCCCCGCCTCCCTTGAGCCGCCAGTGTGACAAACCGGGCGCATCTGGCAACAGGCAAGATCGGGGGCTGCGATCGCCCTTACGGCGTCGGGCAATCACCCGATCCCTGGGTTTTCTTGCAAAATTCAATCGGGCGCGCGCAGGCGATAACCGACACCCTGTTCGGTCAAGATCAATTGCGGTTGGTCGGGATCATTCTCGATCTTCTGGCGCAAGGCGCGGATATAGATGCGCAGATATTGCACGTCCGTTTCCGTCCCCCACACTTCGCGCAGAATGAACTTATGGGTCAGCACTTTGCCGGCATGCGCGACCAGCAGCCGCAACAGATCGTATTCCCGCGGCGTCAATTTCACTTCGATGTCCTTGACCGTCACGATCCGGCGCACGAGATCGACGGCCAGATCGCGAACGCGAAATATCGGATGCTCGCCCTGCTGCTGCAGGCGATGACGCAACGCCGCGCGCAGTCGCGCCAACAATTCGTCGACGCCGAACGGCTTGGTGACGTAATCGTCGGCTCCCAGATCGAGCGCGCGCACTTTGCCCGCTTCGTCGGCCCGGCTCGACAGCACGATGATCGGCAGCGCCGATCCCGCGCCCCGCAGTTCCTGAATCACTTCGAAACCGTCGCGGTCCGGCAGCCCGAGATCAAGCACCAGCACGTCTGGCAAATTGCGGCGCAGGGATTCGAGCGCGGCCTTCGCGGTTTCCGCCTCGATGATCTGATAACCCTGGGCGGTGAGGCTCGTCCTCAGAAAGCGCCGGATGGCCGGCTCATCGTCGACGACCAGAATGCGTAAAGGTGCGGATGGCGTGGTCATGCGACGGTCTCGCGCGGATTGGTTTCGTTGCTGTAGGCCGGTAACGCGATCAAGAACAGCGCGCCCGAGCGGTCCGTTCGGTTTCGCGCCACGATGGTGCCGCCCATCGCTTCGACGAATCCGCGGCAGATGGCGAGGCCGAGCCCGGTGCCCGCGCGCTTCCGGTCTGCGGCCTGAACCCGGTAGAACTTGTCGAAGATGCGCTCGACGTCCTCGGGCGGAATGCCCTCGCCTTCATCGAGAACTTCGATCTGGACGGAGCCGTTCTCGCGCCGCGCCCGCACAAGAACTTCGCTGCCGGGGGGCGCATATTTGGCCGCGTTGTCCAGCAGATTGAACAAGACCTGCTCGAGCAACACCGCGTCGAGCTTCAGCATCGGAAGCTCCGGCGCCAGTTCGATCTTGACGACATGGGCGCCAAGCACCTGCGAGGCGCGCTGCAGGGAACTCCCGATCACGTCCGCCATGTCGGTCGCTTCCGTCTTCGGCACGATTGCGCCGGATTCGAGCCGCGTCATATCCAGAAGATTGGCGATGAATCGATTGAGGCGTTCGGATTCGCTCTGGATCGTGTGAATCAACTCATCCTGCGACGCGTCATCCAGGCTCTTGCGATAGGTCCTGAGACTCGTGGCGGACCCGAGAATCGACGCGAGGGGTGTGCGCAGATCGTGCGAGATCGACGTGAGAAGCGCGGTGCGCAGGCGCTCCGTCTCTGTCGTGAGCTTCGCGCGGTCGATATCCTGTGCAAGGTTCACCCGCTCGATGGCCAATGCCGCCTGATCGGCCAATGCGTCGAGCAAGCGTCGTTGGTCGGGAGACAGAAGCGGGCCCGGCCTGTCGCTGTCGAGGCCGATGATGCCGACGGTTCCGCGGCCCGTCCGGATGGGCAGAAACAGGCGTTTGGCGCCGGGTAGCGTGTCGGCTCCCCGTCCCGCCGGCAGGGCATGCTCCCAGGACCATTTCGCCGCAGCCAGATCGGCGTCGTCGAGCGAATCTTCCGGCGGAAAGCCCGCACGAACGGCGATGCTGTCGCCTTCAGGCAGCAGCAGCACCACGCGGAGTTTCAACATCAGCGCGATCTGGTGCGCCGTTGCCCATAGCAGATCGTCGAGCGTGACGACGCCGGTAAGCTTCCGGCTGAACAGATAGAGATCTTCCGTCACCTTGGCGCGTTCGCGGGCCGTGACGGCTTGCGCCCGCACGCGCGCGGTCAGATTGCTCGCGATCACGGCCACCAGCCCGAAGAAGAACAGCGCGACGACATTTTCCCGATCTGTAATGGTGAATGTGTAGAGGGGCGGCAGGAAGAAAAAGTTGTAGGCGAGCACGCTGATCAGACAGGCGAACAGCGCCGGCCAGAGACCATAGGCGATCGCGCTCACGAGCACCGCGGTCAGGAACACGAGCGAAATGTTCGACACCGCAAGGAATTGCTGAAGCACGAGACCGACGGCGAGCGCCACCGCCACAAATCCAAGACTTCCCGCATAGGCGCTAGGGATCAGCCAGCCGCCGGTCTCGCGCGCGGTCGAAACACGATCCGGCCTTTCATCGGTCGCTTTCTGAGTGTGTTCTTCCGGCACGACGTGGACGCTGATGTCGCCCGCGCGGCGGATGATCTCGTGCGCGGCGGAGCGACGGAAGATTTCCCACCACCATGAGCGCTGGGAGGTGGAAACGACGATATGCGTAAAATTGTTGGCGTGGGCATAGTCGATGATTCCGGCGGCGACGTTTTCCGCCGGAACGGTGACGGCGACACCTCCGAGCCTTTCCGCCACGCGCAAAGCCTCCGCGATCCGGTCGCGCTCGGCTTCGCTCAGGCGCTGCGTATGTCCGGTCTCGACATTGATCGCCGCCCAGGACGCGCGTAGCCGGTCCGCGAGCCTTCGCGTATAGCGCACCAGCGCGACGGCGCCGGCTCTTTCGCTCACCGACACCAGCACGCGTTCGCTGGCTTCCCAGGGACCGGAAATCGCATGCGCGCGCATGTAATTGACCATCTGCTCGTCGACACGCTGGGCCGTGCGGCGCAGCGCGAGCTCGCGAAGCGCGGTCAGATTTCCGGGCTTGAAATAATTGTGGACCGCCCGCTCGGCTTGCGAGGGGACATAGACCTTTCCCTCGCCCAGACGCTGGATCAGATCCTCCGGCGTCAGATCGACAAGTTCGACGTCGTCGGCACGATCGAGGATCGAATCCGACACCGTCTCGCGCACGCGGATGCGGGTGATTTTCGCGACGACGTCGTTCAGGCTTTCGAGATGCTGGACATTCAACGTCGTGTAGACGTCGATGCCGGCCGCGAGGATCTCCTCGACATCCATATAGCGCTTGGGATGCCGGCTGCCCGGCGCATTGGTGTGGGCGAGCTCGTCGACCAGCACGAGCTTCGGCCTGCGCTGGAGAATGGCGTCGATATCCATTTCCGCGAGCACGCGACCCTTATAGGCGAGGCGCTTCTTCGGGATGCTTTCGAGGCCCTTGGTCAGCATTTCGGTCTCGACGCGGCCATGCGTTTCGACCACGCCGATGACGACGTCCACGCCCTCGAGCCGGCGCTGACGCGCCTGTGCGAGCATGGCATAGGTCTTACCGACGCCGGGTGCCGCGCCGAGAAAAACCTTCAGCCGCCCCCGCCCCTCCTGCCTCGTCTGCCGCAGGAGAGCTTCCGGCGATGGCCGCTTGCTGCGGTCCGCTCTGTCGTCGCTCATGCCGACCGGATGTCATTGGTTCCGGGTCGGGATGCTACGCCTTTTTGGCGGGATGCGCAGCTTTTGCGGCCTGAGGCGCGGGAATTTTGTCCAGCGCGAGATTGAGCTTCAGCACATTGACATGCGGTTCGCCGATCAGGCCGAACAGGCGCTGCTCGATCTGCGAATCGACAAGTGCTTTGACCGCATCCTGGCTCAGTCCGCGCGCCTTTGCGACGCGCGGGATCTGAAAATAGGCGGCTTCGGGCGTGATGTCGGGGTCGAGACCGCTTGCCGACGTCGTGACGAGATCGACGGGGATCGGCGCGTTGGGATTATTCTCGGCGTGAAGCTTCGCGACATCGCCCTTGACGCGCGCGATGAGCGCCTTGGAGGTGGGCCCGAGATTCGAGCCCCCCGAATTCGCCGCATCGTAGCCGTTGCCGGCAGCGGATGGGCGGCCGTGAAAGTATTTGGCCGAAACGAAACTCTGCCCGATCAGCTCCGAGCCGATCACTTTGCCGTCGCGCTCGATCAGGCTGCCATTGGCCTGGTGCGGGAAGACCGCTTGCGCGATTCCCGTCATTCCCAGGGGATAGATGATGCCCGTGAGGATCGTCATGAGAACGATCAGCGCAACGGCAGGCCAGATTTGCTTCAACATGATGTCCTCTTGGAGCTTTTCTCGCTCAAC
>JBEKLK010000175.1:0-7327 GCA_050010235.1 Rhizomicrobium sp. | reverse complement strand
AACAGTGGTAATTTCTTCGAGGACTTCCGGCTTGGGCAGAAACTTGTCCATGCCACGCCGCGCACGCTGACGACAGGGGACGCCGCGCTCTACACCGCGCTCTATGGCTCGCGCTTTGCGCTGCAATCGGCCGATACATTTGCGCGCGATCTCGGATACCGGCGCGCGCCGCTCGACGACCTGCTCGTCTTCCATACCGTGTTCGGCAAGACCGTGCCGGATATCTCGCTCAATGCCGTCGCCAATCTCGGTTACGCGGAAGGACGATTCCTCAAACCCGTCTATCCCGGCACGACGCTTTCGGCCGTTTCCGAAGTGATCGGCCTCAAGGAAAACTCCAACAGGCAGACCGGCGTCGTCTATGTCCGCACCGACGGCTTCAATGAGACGGGCGACAAGGTGCTTTCCTATGTCCGCTGGGTGATGGTGCGCAAGCGCGATCCGGACGCGCCCGTCGGCGAGACGCAGGTTCCAAAGCTCGCCGGCGCGGTCGATCCCGCCGCGATTTCGTTGCCGGCCGAAATCGGTTTCACGAAATTCGATCATGCCGCGTCGGGCAGCGCGCATATGTGGGACGATTACACCACCGGCGAAAAGATCGATCATGTGGATGGCATTACGGTCGAAGAGGCCGAGCACATGATGGCGACGCGGCTCTACCAGAATACGGCCCGTGTGCATTTCAATCAGTTCGCGGAAGCCAATGGCCGCTTCGGGCGCAGGCTGATCTATGGCGGCCACGTCATCAGTCTGGCCCGCGCGATTTCGTTCAACGGTCTGGGCAATGCCCTGACGATCGCCGCGATCAATGGGGGCCGGCATGTGAATCCGCTGTTCGCCGGCGACACCGTCTTCGCGTGGTCGCAGGTGCTCGACACGCAGAAGCTCGCGGGCCGCCGGGATTGCGGGTTGCTGCGGCTGCGACTGGTGGCGACGAAAAATCTTCCCTGCGCCGAACATCCCGACAAGAATGCCGACGGTCAATTCCTGGACAACGTCATCCTGGATTTCGACTATTGGGCCATTTTGCCCCGTCGCGTCTGATGCCGGCTTTCGACCTCTATCGCGCCCGCGTCAAAAAGGGCGAACTCACTCTCGATGTGGCGCAGATCGCGGCGGCCAGGCGGCTTGAAGCGCTTGCGGCCCAGCTCAAATCCTATCGGCCCGGTCGCGGCTGGTTCGGGCCGCGCACACCCCCGCGCGGAATCTATATCTGGGGCGATGTCGGCCGCGGCAAATCCATGCTGATGGATTTGTTTTTCGCGGCCGCCCCGTTGACCGCGAAACGGCGGGTGCATTTCAACGCTTTCGTGGTCGAAACGCATGCCCGCATTCACGAATGGCGCAATCTCGACGCGCGCGAACGGTCGCGACGGCCGGAATATGTGCGCGAGGCGGGCGACGATCCCATTGCCCCCGTGGCGCATGCCATTGCCAACGAAGCGACGCTGTTCTGCTTCGACGAGTTCCAGGTGACGGACGTGGCGGACGCATTGATTCTGGGCCGGCTGTTCGAACAGCTTTTCGCGCGCGGCGTGGTGATTGTGGCGACGTCGAACACCGCGCCGGCGCGGCTCTATGAAGGTGGCCTGAACCGCCAGCTCTTCCTGCCGTTCATCGCTCTGATCGAGGAGCGGCTCGATATCGTGGAGCTCAACGGTCCGCTCGATTACCGGCTGCAGCGCATGGAAGGCATGCCGCTTTACATGACGCCGCTGGGGCATGAGGCCGACGCGGCGATGGACGCGGCCTGGCACCGGCTGACCGACACCGCGAAGGGCGAGCCGCGCACGCTCACCGTGCTGGGCCGCGCGCTTCGCGTCCCGCAAGCCGCGAATGGCGCGGCGCGTTTTTCGTTCGACGATCTGTGCGCGCAGCCTTTGGCGGCCGCGGATTATCTTGCCGTCGCGCAGGCGTTTTCGACGCTGTTCATCGATCGGATTCCGAAGATGGGCCCGGAGATGCGCGATGCCGCGCGGCGGTTAGTGGTGCTGATCGATACACTCTACGACGAAGGCGTAAAGCTCGTCTGTTCGGCCGCAGCGTCGCCGGACAAGCTCTATACGGACGGCGACGGTGCGGAGGCGTTCCGGCGCACTTCGTCGCGCCTTGTCGAGATGCAGACCCGCGACTACCTTAAGCGCGGTCGCGGCAAACGCAGTTCGGCGCCATGAAAAACCTTTACCAGGTCAGTGCACTCGTTTTTGGCGGCCTTCTGATCTACGGATTTCGCGTCCGGATTCTCGATCGGCTTCGCCGCATCAACCAACGCAACATCGCGCGCCAGCGGCAGGAGGCGGAGGATCGGCGTGATCGCTTCGCCCATTACAAACATACGCTGAGCCTCGCCGCAGAGCAGGTGGAGGAAATCGGCGAAATCAAAGTGCCCGACGAGCGCACCGGCGATCCCGTCACCCGCTATCTGTTCGAAGGCGAAACCTTCGCGTCGCGCGACGAAGCCGAGGCGGCGCGCAACGAAAAGATCGTGGCCAAGGCGCGCGAATTCTACATGGAACTGCCGGCGGCGCTGGCCGCGCGCGGCAACGGCAAATTGCGAAATTAGGCCGCTTCGCCTTTCAGGAGCCGTGGCAGCTTGCCGATATCTCCTCCCGCATGGCGCATGAAGAAGCGGCGGAGCGGAGCGATCCCGTCCACGATGCCCATGCCCACATCGCGCGCGATGCGCAGCGGCGCAATGTCATTCGAGAACAGCCGGTTGAGCGCATCGGTCGAAGCGGCGAGCGTGAAGGAATCGAAGCGCCGCCAGCGCTCGTAACGCTTCAGCACGTCGAGACCGCCGATATCGAGTCCGAGGCGCGCCGCATCGGCCGCGACTTCCGCCAGTGCGGCCGCATCCTTGAAACCGAGATTGAGTCCCTGCCCCGCAATCGGATGGATGCCGTGCGCCGCATCGCCGGCAAGCGCGAAACGCGAACGCACGTAACCGCGCGCGAGATGAAAGCGCAGCGGATAGGACCACCGCGGTCCCTCCGCATGCGTTGCGCCCAGATGCGCGCCGAAGCGTCGGGCGATCTCCGCATCGAACGCGTCGTCCGGCAGTTTGAGCATTTCGGGCGCGAGGTCCTCGCGTTCCGTCCACACGAGCGAGGAACGGTTGTCCGTCATCGGCAGGATTGCGAACGGACCCGACGGCAGGAAATGCTCATACGCGACGCCCTCATGCGGACGTTCGTGATGCACGGTGGCGACAATGCCCCATTGCGGATAGGACCACGCGATCACGCCCAGACCCATCCGCTCGCGCATGGGCGACTCGCGACCGTCGGCGGCGACGGCGAGACGCGCGCGAATCTGCGCGCCGCCGGTCAGGGTGGCGGTGACGCCGGACGAATCCGCGGCAAGATCCACCAACGCGGCCGGCATGCGCAGGGAAATGTTTTTCGCGCGCGCGACGGATGCGCCCAGCGCGCGGCGAATGTGCCGGTTCTCGGCGATCGAGCCCATGGGCCGGCCAATCTCGCGATGATCGAAATGCAGCGAGAACGGCGCAGGCGCACGACCCAGCGACGCATCGGTGACGAGAATGTCGTGGATCGGCTGCGCATCGGGCGCCAGATCGTCCCATACGCCCAGCGCTTCCAGCATGCGGACCGACGAATAGGAGAGCGCGCTGACCCTGCCGTCGAAGCCGGCATCGAGGGTCGCTGCCGGCGGCAAAGGGTCCGCCACGACGACGTCAAGACCGCTCTGGGCGAGCGCCAGCGCGAGGGTGAGGCCGACCATGCCCCCGCCACCCACGATCACGTCGGTATCGAACTGCTGCGCCAAAATCGGCTCCTTCCCGGCGCTTATATCGCAACCCCGAAAAGGCTGCTGCATCGAGGCGAGCGGCGTGGACGTCACGATGGTCATTTTCTAATCGAAACCGCGAATTTGCACATATTTTGTGCGCGAGAATGAGGCTGCCACGCAGACTTGGTCGGCCGAATTCAACGAAAATCAATATGATTCAATAGCTTGAACGAAGCTGTGGATTACGCTGCAGCGCGGCATGGTTCTTGATGAAGTGTTAAGGCCCAACACTGTTCGGGCGATCAAGGGAAGGAATTGCGATGAAGCTCATTACGGCAATTATCAAACCATTCAAGCTGGACGAGGTGCGCGAGGCGCTTTCCGTTCTTGGCGTGCAGGGCATGACGGTCACGGAAGTCAAAGGCTATGGCCGCCAGAAGGGGCATACGGAGATTTATCGCGGCGCCGAATATGCCGTGAGCTTTCTGCCCAAGCTCAAGATCGAAGTCGCCGTGAAAGCCGAGATGGCCGAGGCGGTCATCGACGCCATCACCGCCAAGGCGAAAACCGGACAAATCGGCGACGGAAAGATCTTCGTCACGCCGCTCGAATCCGTCGTGCGTATCCGCACGGGCGAAACGGACGGCGACGCGCTGTAGGGCGTCCGCCACAGGAATTTTTTCAACGCTGACAATCAGGGGAGCTTGAGAAGCATGCGACTTTCAAACATCAAACGCATCGGTCTGGGAGTGACGGCGGGAGCTGCCGCGTTCCTGGCCACTGCGAATGCGGCCTTTGCCGCGGCGCCGCCACCCGATCCCATGAACTCGGGCGATACGGCATGGATGATCACATCGAGCGCGTTGGTGCTCATGATGACCATCCCGGGCCTCGCGCTGTTTTACGGCGGCATGGTGCGCAAGAAAAACGTGCTGGCCACGCTCGCGCAGGCGTTCGGCGCCACCTGCATCATCACCGTGTTGTGGATGGTAATCGGCTATTCCATCGCGTTCACGCCGCATCCCAACGCAAGCGTCAACCAGTTCATCGGCAGCTTCAATTACCTCCTGCTGGGGCCGATGGGATTGAAATCCATCAATCCGCTGGCGGGCACGATTCCCGAATCCGTCTTCATGTTCTTCCAGATGACGTTCGCGATCATCACGCCGGCGCTGATCGCCGGCGCGCTGGCGGACCGCATGAAATTCTCGGCCTTCATGTGGTTCATGTCGTTGTGGCTGCTGCTGGTCTATTGCCCGATCGCCCATTGGGTGTGGGGCGGCGGATGGCTCGGCACGCTGGGCGCACTCGATTTCGCAGGCGGCACCGTCGTGCATCTGAATGCGGGAACCGCGGGCCTCGTCACCTGTCTCGTGCTGGGCCCCCGTATCGGTCTCGGCACGGAGAACATGGCGCCGCACAATCTCGTCTACAGCGTGATCGGCGCTTCGCTCCTGTGGGTCGGCTGGTTCGGCTTCAACGCCGGCTCGGCGGATACCGCGGGCTACAACGCCGGCATGGCGGCTGCGGCAACGCAGATCGCCACGGCGGCCGCGGCCATGTCGTGGATGGCGGCGGAATGGCTGATCGGCAAGAAGCCGAGCGTGCTGGGGATGATCTCCGGCGCCGTCGCCGGCCTCGTGGCGATCACGCCGGCATCGGGCTTCGTCAACGCGCAAGGCGCGCTGATCATCGGCCTCACCGTCGGCGTCGTCTGCTACTTCTCCTCGGTGTGGGTGAAGAAGTGGATCGGCTACGACGACGCGCTCGATGCGTGGGGCGTGCATGGTGTCGGCGGTGCATGGGGTGCGATGATGACCGGTGCGTTGGCCCTCAAAGCCATCAATCCGAGCGGCGCACCGAATGGCGGCTGGCTCTATGACGGCAACGGCCATCAGATGCTGATCCAGTTCTACGACGTCGCAGCTGTGTTCCTGTATTGCGGCATCGGCACCTTTGTCATCCTGAAGGTGATCGACTGGACCATCGGTCTCCGGGTTACGTCCGAAGTCGAAGTCGAAGGTCTCGACATCAACCTCCACGGCGAAACCGTGCACGGCTGAAATTGGCCGGAGTAGCGTTCGGATCAGGGGCGCCCGCGAGGGCGCCCCTTTTCTTTTGGAATTCCAGTTATGAATAATTTAGTCCGCGCGTTCCCGGACCCGTCATGTAGAATGGCGCGCGATACCCAGACATTCGATGCCTCACATGCTGCTTCCAGGCCGCCTTGCCGAGCTTCCGCCGGGGTCGTTCGTGAAGCTCGCGAGCCTGCTCGATCCGGTGAAGCCGGGTGCAACGCCGGTCAGCTTTTCCGTCGGCGACCCGCGCGGGCAGGTGCCGGCGTTCGTCACCGAAACGCTGGCGCGCCACGCCCACCAGTTCGGCGAATATCCCGCCATCAATGGTACGGCGGATTGGCGCGATGCGGCGGCCACGTGGGTCACACGCCGCTTCGCCCTGCCTGACGGAACGATCGATCCGGAGCGCAACATCCTGCCGCTCAGCGGAACGCGCGAAGGACTTTTCCTCGCGCCGTTCGTCGTCACGCCGGACTCGAAAGCCGGTGCGCGTCCCGTCATCCTGATTCCGAACCCGTTCTATCAATGCTATGCGGCGGCGGTGCTTGCGGCCGGCGCGGAACCGGTCTTCGTGCCGACAGCGGCCAACTTCCTTCCGGATTTCGCATCGCTCCCGGCATCGGTGCTGGAGCGCACGGTTGCGGCATTCATCTGTTCGCCTTCGAATCCCGAAGGCGCCTGCGCCGGCGAAGCCTATTGGCGAACGCTGTTCGCGCTGGCCGATCGTTACGACTTCACGGTGTTCGCCGACGAGTGTTACGCCGACATCTATTTCGACAAGCAGCCTGTGAGCGCCTTGACCGCGCGCTTCGCGGAGACGCGCGGGATCAAACGCCTCATGACGTTTCACTCGCTGTCGAAACGCTCCTGCCTGCCGGGATTGCGATCCGGCATCGTCGCGGGCGATGCCAAGCTGATGGAAAAATTTCGTGCGCTCCGGAATGTGGCCGGCCCGCAGGTGCCCATGCCGATCCTGGCGGCCTCGGCCGCGGCGTGGCGCGACGAAGCCCATGTCGAAGCCAATCGGGCGACGTTCGCCGCGCGCTTCCGCCTCGCCAATCGCCTGCTCGGCAACCGTGCCGGATTTCGTCTGCCGGACGGCGGATTCTTCCTGTGGCTGGACGTGGGCGACGGGGAGGCTGCGGCCCTCAAACTGTGGCAGTCGGCCGGCATCCGGGTGCTGCCCGGCGCCTATATGGGTCGCGAAACGGAACCCGGAAAAAGCCAGTCAAACCCTGGGTTTCGCTTTATCCGGGTGGCCCTCGTTCACGAATTGTCAACCATTGAGGCCGCACTCGAAAGGATGGGTGAAATCCTCAGCGGGCAGGAGCACGGGTGAGTCCGGGTCGATCCATGGGTGTCTACCAGCCCCGCAGTCGCCGCGGCGCCATGACGGACGCTCTCGACGATGCGCGCCGCGCCATCGTGCGCGTCATGCGGATTGCGATCCTGCGCGGCGCCGGCGGCGCGCTCTTTCTGGGCTCGATCGCCGCTTT
>JBEKLK010000174.1:0-7392 GCA_050010235.1 Rhizomicrobium sp. | reverse complement strand
ACTATTGTTACAATGCGAGCTCGGACGGCGTCGGTCCGGTGCATGAAGGGCTGCTACTTCATCACCTCGCCGCTCAAGGAATCGAGCCACAGAGGAATGAGAAAGGCTGGATCGTCTGGCCCAGATGATTAGAAGATCCGGTTGATCTCAGCGAAAATCTGTTGAACGCCGACGACGTACTCGATCTCGCGGTCTATGACTTCGTAGCGGCAGCCTCGTAGGCGTGCGTATTCCTTTGCCAGTTTGGAAACGAAGTGCGACCCGATGCTTCGACAGTCGGGCGGCAGCCGTTAACGGCCGGGCAATGGGGATGGCTAAAAAAGGATTTATCCACAGAATAACCAAGCGCTTATCATCCGGAATAATTACATTCGCATCTTCGAAGGAGCCGGAGATGTGGAACCTAATAGGCCTTTTCCTCGACTTGATTGGCGTGTTGGCGCTCGGCTGGGACGTGGTCCGCATCCAGCGCGGGCTCTTAGCGTCCGCTAGGGCGAATGCCAGCGCGTTGCAGAAGCTCGACGCCGACTATGGTGGTTCGGCGTCTTGGCTGGAAGAAACCAAACGATCTCTCAAATGGGTGCCGGGATCGGCGTTCCAACGGTATCACGCGGAGGACGAGGTTTCGTACAACGCGAAACGGACCGCCGAGTTGGCGAAGGACACGGCAGATGCGGCAGGTGGCATAGGGGAGTACGTCGTAGCATTGGCGAAGATATTGAACGCTCGCGCCGATGAAGATGTAAAGACGGCCGGTGCCTCTTTGAAGATCAGTTACGCGGGGCTCGCACTCATTTGCACCGGGTTTCTCCTTCAGGCACATGGCTCGGCGCTCCAAATGTGTTACGCGACACATCCCGGTATTTGTTCATGGCTCCTTTGGCTTTGATGGCCTAGATCGAGACATATGTGACTACTGCATAATGGTGGAGAAAAATGAGTCGCGCGCGAATGCGCGCAAGAAAACTTTGTCCAATTCTTCCTATTTCTTGGCGTTCTCCGCGACTCCGCGTGCGCCTCCCCTGTCTTCTCACTCTAACACTTGCCGAACGCGCATAGTTCGGTTACCGTCGAAGTATGAAAGACGGACCTTCCATCGCGCCGATTGCCGCTCTCGTGGGCGATCCCGGGCGCGCCAACATGCTGGGCGCGCTTTTGAGCGGAAAAGCGCTGACCGCCAGCGAGCTTGCCAACGAAGCCGGTGTGACCTTGCAGACCGCGAGTTCGCATCTGGCGAAGCTGGAAGCGGGCGGCCTTGTCACCATCGTCAAGCAGGGCCGCCATCGTTATTGCCGGCTTGCGGATGCCGACGTCTCCGACATGCTGGAAGCGATCATGGGTGTCGCCGCGCGCGCAGGTCATCTGCGCACGCGACCGGGTCCTGCCGATTCCGCGCTGCGCAAGGCGCGAGTCTGCTACGACCATCTGGCAGGCGAGATGGGCGTGCATTTGTTCGATACGTTGCGCAAGTCGGGCCGCATCGCAAGCCTCGACGGCGATGTGGCGCTCACGAGACGCGGAGAGAAATTCGTGAGCGATTTCGGCATCGATCTTGCGGACCTTTCGCAATCGCGCCGGCCGCTATGCAAGGGTTGTCTCGACTGGAGCATGCGCCGCGAGCATCTGGCGGGCGCGCTGGGCGCCGCATTCCTGAAGCGCATCTACGACCTCAAATGGGCGCGGCGCGACCGGCTCGGCCGCGCGGTAAATTTCACCGCCGACGGCGAGGCGAAATTCCTCCACATCTTCGCATCCTGAAGCGGGTTTCGCAGGTTGCGTCCGCGCAATTCGATGGGCTAGGGTCCGCGCCCTCGGATTATCGGCGGCAGGGATTGCAATGGCCAAGAGCGGCTTCGCGAAAGAGCATTTGAAATCGTTCATCGAACGCGTCGAGCGGCTCGAAGAGGAGAAGGCCGCGCTGACGGCCGATATCCGCGAAGTCTATGCCGAAGCGAAAGGGCAGGCCTTCGACACGAAGATCATGCGCCAGGTGGTCCGTCTTAGAAAACTCGAAAGCGCCGACCGCCAGGAACAGGAAGCGATCCTCGATCTTTATATGAGCGCGCTGGGTATGAGGCGCTGAGCGTTACGAAACGGCCAGCCGCGGTTCGTCTGCGTCGGGAGCCGCTTCACCCGCGATATGCTCCAGACCGAAATCCTTGAGCTTGCGATAGAGCGTCGAGCGTCCGATGCCGAGCCTGCGCGCCACCTCCGACATGTGGCCTTCGTAGCGCGAAATCGCCATGCGAATCATTTCGGCTTCGACGTCTTCGAGCCGGCGCATATGTCCGGCCGCATCGGTTGCCCCCAGCGTATAGGGTGAGTCTTCGCGGGCCGAAAGCGCGGGAGCCGACATCGACGCGCTGGCGCGGACCGAAGATTCGGCGGGAAACGGCGACCGGCGAATTTGGGCATCCACGCCCATTGCGGCCGCGATCTGGGGAAAATCGCAGACATCCAGCGTGGTGCCGTCGCACAACACGACCGCGCGGAAAATGGTGTTTTCAAGCTGGCGCACATTGCCCGGCCAATCGAAATTCTCGATCAGATCGGTCGCTTCGGGCGTGAGTCCTGCAACCGGTTTGCTTTCCTCCGCCGCAAAGCGCGCGATGAAGAAGCGCGCAAGCGCCGGCACATCCTCGCGACGCTGGCGCAACGGCGGAATAAAAACGGGAAACACGTTGAGCCGGTAGTAGAGGTCTTCGCGGAACTGGCCTTCGCGCGTGAGCTCGGCCAGGTCGCGATTGGTGGCGGAGATGATGCGCACGTCCACCTTCGTGGGGCGCTTCGAACCGATCGGATCGACTTCGCCTTCCTGCAGCGCGCGCAGCAGCTTCACCTGCATGTCGAGGCGCAATTCGCCGATCTCGTCGAGGAAGAGTGTGCCGCCGTCGGCTTCCTGGAATTTGCCGAGATGCTTGTCGCTGGCGCCCGTGAATGAGCCCTTCTCGTGGCCGAACAGGATCGATTCGATCAGGTTTTCGGGAATCGCGCCGCAATTGACGGTGACGAAGGGTTTGCCGGCGCGTTCGGACGAGCCCTGGATCGCGCGGGCGATCAATTCCTTGCCGACGCCCGATTCGCCTTCGATCAGAATGGGGATATTGGACTGCGCCGCGCGTTGGCCGAGCCGGACCACCTGACGCATCTCCGCGCTCTTGCCGATCAGATCGTCGAAGACGAGGCGGTTCTCGGCCTTCTTTTTGAGGCGCGTCACTTCGCCGGACAAGGTTCCGATCTTCAGCGCATTGCGGATCGAGACCGTGATTCGTTCGGGACTCGCGGGTTTCACGAGGAAGTCGCTTGCGCCCGCGCGCATCGCTTCGACCGCGGAATCGATTCCGCCCTTGGCCGTCAACACGATGACGGGAAGTCCTTCATGGCTCGCGCGCAATTTCGCAAGCACCGTCATGCCGTCCATGTCGGGCATCACGAGATCGAGAAGAAGAAGCTGGATTTGCTCGCCGCGCGGTCCATTCAAAAGGTCGAGAGCGGGCTGCCCGCCCGGCGCCGTGACGACATGCATGCCCGTGCGCGAAATCGCCGCTTCGAGCAGCCGACGCTGTACGGGATCGTCATCAACAATAAGAATTGTCTGCGCCATATGGAGTCCGCTCCCTGCGGCCCGCGATGGTCGCTTGAGATCGGTAAAGGGGGCATTAAGGTCCCGCTTTAAGACAGGTGCAGAATGGACGCGGGTGCGAATTCGGCGGAAGATCGCACTATTGATGACGAACATGGTGAACAATCGGTGAATGCGCGAGAGCGGCAGAAGGCAATCGCAACAATCGCCGGAGTGCGCGCGTGAGCGATGAGACCCGCGAGAATGGATTTGCGCGCCGGTGGTCGCGTTTCGCGCGCGTCTCCGCCGGTCTCACCGGCGTAGCGGCGCGCGGCGCGGGCCGCAGGCTCGCCGGCACAAAGATGGTCAGTGCAGCAAATGCGGCCGATCTCACGGCCGTGCTGGGAAATTTGCGCGGTCCCGTGATGAAGGTGGCGCAGTTCGTGGCTACCGTGCCTGGCGTGCTGCCGCCGGAAGTGGCGGCGCCACTTTTGAGTCTGCAGGCGAATGCACCACCTATGGGCGCTGGCTTCGTGCGCCGTCGGATGTTGGCCGAACTCGGGCCCGATTGGGAAAAGAAATTCAAATCCTTCGAGCGCGAAGCCGCCGCCGCCGCATCTCTCGGCCAAGTGCATCGGGCAGTCGCCAAAGACGGCCGCCGGCTCGCTTGCAAGCTGCAATATCCCGACATGGACGCAGCCGTGCAAAACGACGTGCAGCAATTCAAGACCTTGCTGATGTTGCAGCGCGGCTTCGATTCGACCATCGACACGACCGACATCGGCAAGGAAATCGCCGCGCGCCTGTCCGAAGAACTCGATTATGTGCGCGAAGCGGCACATATGCGCCTTTACACGATCATGCTTGCTGATCGCGAAGACATCGCGGTGCCGGAGCCGGTGCCGACCCTGTCGACAAAGCGGCTGCTCACAATGACATGGCTCGACGGCAAGCCGATCGCCGATTATGTCGATGCCGATCTCAAGACACGCAACGGAATCGCGACTGCCCTCTTCAAGGCTTGGTGGCGGCCCTTCGCGCGCCATGGCGTCATCCACGGCGATCCGCATCTGGGCAATTACACCGTGCGTACCGATGGCGGAATCAATTTGCTCGACTATGGCTGTGTGCGGACGTTTGCGCCCGCCTTCGTCGAGGGTGTGATCGGGTTGTTCCGCGCGCTACAGAAAAAAGACGATGCGCTGGCCGCGAAGTCTTATCGCGCCTGGGGCTTCAAGAAGCTCACGCCCGAACTGGTCGGGGTGCTCAATCTGTGGGCGAGATTCATTTTCAATCCCCTGCTCGACGATCGCATCCGCCTGGTGGACGATGGCGTGCCCGCGGCGGAATACGGCATGAAGCAGGCGAATGAAGTCCATGCGAAACTGAAAAAGCTCGGCGGTATCAAGCCGCCGCGGGAATTCGTGTTCATGGATCGCGCCGCCGTCGGGCTCGGCGGTGCGATGATCCGCATGGGTGCACGGCTCAACTTCAACAAATTATTCGAGGAAGAAATTGCCGATTTCGATGTCGCGGCGCTGGCAAAGCGGCAGAAGGCGGCCTTTTCGCGCGCCGGCGTGCCGTTGCCGGAGGGGGCATGAGCGAGCCGAAGCCGTTCGACTACTGGGAATTTTTCGTGGGCGAGGCGCAGCGCGCAAACTCGCCGCTTTATGCGCGTTACGCTGAAGGAGTCGGACACGATCCCGGCTTGCGCGAATTCGCCGCGACCGCAAGAAAAGGCCAACCGCACGCAAATATCCTGTTTGCCGCCGTACATTTTCTGCTGTTGCGCGGAGCGCAGGATCCGCTTCGGCGTTTCTATCCCGATCTGAACGGCTGGAAGACGGTCCAGGACGAAGACCCGTTTCCCCATTTCAAGGCGTTCGTGGAATCGCATCGCGCAGAGCTTGTGCCGATCGTCGCAAGTCGCGTCACCAATACCAACGAGGTGGGGCGCTCCGCCATGTTGCATGCCGGATTTCGCGCGGTTGCCGCCGAAGCGGGCGAGCCTCTCCATCTGATCGAAATCGGTCCCAGCGCCGGCCTCAATCTGATCTGGGATCGCTATGGCGTGCGCTATCGGCGGGGGTCCGAGGTTTTCTCCGTCGACACACGGGATCCCGCCCTCGTCATCGATGTGGAATTGCGCGGCGACAAGATTCCACCCCTGGGCCCTCCGCCGAAAGTCGCGAGCCGCATGGGTCTCGAACTCAATCCGGTCGATCTCAACGATCCCGATCAGCGCGACTGGCTGAAGGCTCTCATTTTCCCGGAACACAGACATCGTTTTGAGCGTCTCGACGCGGCGCTCAAGGCCTGTTCCGACGCAAAGCCGCAAATTCGCGTGGGCGATGCGCTCGCGCTGTTGCCGAACGCGCTGCGCGACGCGGCGGAACATCAGCCCGTCTGCGTCTACCACACCTACGTCACCTATCAGTTCACGGGAGAGATGCGCGAAGCGCTCGACAATCTCCTGATCGCAGCCGGTCTTCGGCGGCCGGTCTGGCGTCTCAGTGCCGAAGGATCGATCTCCGGCGAGAATCCGCTCATTGTGCAGCGCTACCACGATGGCACGCGCGAATCGCGCAAGCTCGCTCTTTGCCATCCCCATGGCGCGTGGCTAGAGTGGCTGGGCTGAACACGCGCGCACGCCCATGACCGACGATCTTCTCGAAGACGACGCACCGCCAATTCCGCCAGGCTATGTGCAAATGCGCTGGTCGCGAGGCTTCGGCCGCCAGATCGGTCCGCTTTACCAGCGCGAGGACGCGGACGGCGGCTACGCGCGCGCATTCCTCGTCTGCGAGCATCACACCAACGGCATGATGAATTGCCATGGCGGCATGCTGATGGCATTCGCCGACACGGCGTTCGGTCATGCCATATCGACGGTAATGAGCAACCATTATTGGGTGACGGTTCGGCTGCTGACCGATTTCATATCGGCCGCGAAGCTCGGCGATTGGGTGGAAGGTTCGGCGAAAGTGGTGGGACGGGACGACGATCTGTTCACTGTCGAAGGGCGCATCTGGTGCGGCGAGCGCACGATCATGACCGGAACCGGAATCTTCAAGACATTGGGCCCGCGGCCCGAGCGGCGCTGATGGCCGATCCGCAAGTTCCATTCTCGCAACTCTTCGCCGCAACCGAAGGTCCCCTCGCACCGCTCCACGGCGCGCTTCCGCCGGCGCCAAAATGGTTCGAGACCGTCACGGCCGCCGAGCCGGAAAGCAAATTCGTCGAAGTGCAAGGCGCGCGCATCCATTATCTGCATTGGGGCGCACGCACGAAGCCCGGTCTTTTGCTCGTGCACGGCAATGCCGCGCATGCCTATTGGTGGTCGTTCATCGCACCGTTCCTTGCCCGCGACTACAACGTCGCCGCCATGGATTTGTCCGGCATGGGTGATTCCGACTGGCGCAAGAGCTACGCGATGGAGACATTTGTCGACGAGCAACTGGCCGTCTGCGAGGACGCGGGCATGTTCGAAGTGGGCGAGCCACCCATCATCGTCGCCCACAGCTTCGGCGGATTCGTCACCATTCTGACCGGCGCTCTCTACGGCAATCGTTTGGCGGGCACCGTCATCGTCGATTCGCCGGTGAACCCGCCCGGCCGGCCGGGCGGGCCGCCCCGGCGCGATCCGAAGCCGCACCACGTCTATCCGACAATGGCGGAAGCGCTCGCGCGCTTTCGGCTGATGCCGCCGCAGACCTGCGACAATCTATTCCTCGTCGATTGGGTGGGCCGGCGCTCGCTCAAGGAAGTCGAAGGCGGCTTCACGTGGAAGTTCGATCCCGCCATCTGGCAGGCCTTCTCGATCGGCGACA
>JBEKLK010000173.1:0-7395 GCA_050010235.1 Rhizomicrobium sp. | reverse complement strand
TGTATACTAAGAATATCGCGACGGGAGCACCATTTCCAGGAACGGATACGTTGCTCCTGTCCCCGTATTCCCGCTTCTTGGCGCCTGCAGTAATCTTCTCTCGCTCGCTTGAGCCGTTGTGCGATCAGATCCGGCTCGCAATGCAGGGACGCAAAGCATATTTTTCACGGCGCGGCCAAATGCGAACAGGTTCGATCACACGATTGTTGGACCACTCCGGCCTGTCTGCGCACGTCAGCGATGGAATTTTGATGATCGCTGGACCAAAAAATAGTTCACGCAAAATCGCCCCCTCCATAACCTCCTGCCGCGCAAAAACATTCGCCGGAATTTCTCGGCAAAGATTCGCACAACGTTCCAGAAACCTTGTCGAATCAACGTTTTCTGCAATTGCGCGAGACGATTTGCAGCGCCATGTTGGGTGTTTTCCCGATTTGGAGTTTGCATATGGAAGAGAAACGGGGCGCCATCGACACTCGCTGGAAGAAAGGGCAATCCGGCAGACCCACGGACCGGCGCTCGCCAGGCCCCGACGCCTGCTGCGCTCAACGCAGGCCTATCAGCAGGGGATTTAGCAGGGCCAAAAAGCCCTGCTCCGCCGCCTTAAGTATTTGATTTTGTTGGATATTCCGGAACAGGAAAAATTGCGAGCCGGCCGGGGCTTCCGCGAGCGGCGATTGCCGGGAAAGACGATGAAGAACGGCGCTCATGATGCCCATAGGCATGACATGATCGGAGCCTTCCCCTCGGGCACGGTCTCGTTTAGCAAGGCGGCCAGGAGTTTCGTCGATGCCCATGATCCTCGTGACGCCGCTGTCTGCGGTCGAGGACACGATCCGTCGCTATCGGCCGTCGCATCTGGTGACGCTGCTGTCGCCCGAACACATGATCGACACGCCGTCGGGCATCGAAGCGGCGCGACATCTGCGGCTCGGGTTGAACGACGTGAGCGAAGTCGAAGCGGCCGAAACGCCGCCGGCCGAGCACCATGTCGCGCAGTTGATCGCGTTCGGCCGCGATTGGCCGGCCGCGGCACCTCTCCTCGTCCATTGCTGGGCCGGCATCAGCCGCTCGACGGCCGCGGCCTATATCGTGCTGTGCGACCGGCTCGGGGTGGGCGCCGAGACGGAGATTGCCAAAGCGCTCCGCGCGCGCGCGCCGCATGCCTATCCCAATCCCCTGATGGTGAGCCTCGCCGATCGCGCGCTCGGCCGCGGCGGCCGCATGATCGACGCCGTCAACGCGATCGGCCGCGGCGAGATCGTCGCCCAGGGCAAATGCGTCGAGCTGCCGCTCGCGCGGGCGGACCTGTGAGCCCGGCCGCGCCCAAGAATGTCGTGCGCATCGGGCTGAGCGCGGCCATCGTGTCCGTCGCCGACGAACGCCCGCGGGTGCTCGTGGTGCATCATGCCAATGCGCCCGATGCCCTCCCCTTCGGCCCGTTCGATCCGATGGGCCATCGTACGCTGGAAAGCGGCTTGCGCAGTTGGGTGAGAGAGCAGACCCATCTCGATCTCGGCTATGCCGAACAGCTCTACACTTTCGGCGATCGCGGACGCCACGCGTTGAAATCCGGCGAAGGGCCGCGCGTGGTTTCCGTCGGCTATCTCGCCTTGATGCGCGCGGGCAGCGAGCTGAAGACGCCCGATACGCTGTGGCGCGACTGGCATCTCTATTTTCCATGGGAAGATTGGCGCAGCGCCAGGCCCGCAGTGGTGGACGCCGTGATCGTGCCGGCGCTGGCGGCGTTTGCGAAAAGTGCCCCGAGCGCGGGCGAAGCCGAGCGCCGGCGCGAACGGATGCGTCTCGCCTTCGGCCTCGAAGGGTTCGCATGGGACGAGGAGAAAGTTCTGGAGCGCTACGAACTCTTGTACGAAGCGGGGCTTGTCGAGGAAGCGGTGCGGGACGGACGCGCCGCGCCGGACGGGCTGCCCGTCCCTGCGCTCGGCGCCAGCATGAGCTTCGATCACCGCCGGATCCTGGCTACGGCCATCGCCCGGCTGCGCGGCAAGATGAAATATCGCCCCGTCGTGTTCGAGCTGATGCCGCCGACCTTCACGCTCTTGCAGTTGCAACGCACCGTCGAAGCGATTTCCGGAGTGCGGCTGCACAAGCAGAATTTCCGCCGGCTGGTGGAAGATCAGGGCCTGGTCGAAGGGACGGGAAAGTCGGTGCGCATTGCGCGCGGCCGGCCTGCGGAGCTGTTCCGCTTTCGCCGCGAAGTGCTGGGCGAACGGCCTGCGCCTGGCGTGCGTCTCGGCGCACGTCGCGCGGCGGGATAGGCAAACAAAAACCCCGCGGGATTGCTCCCGCGGGGTCTCAGGTGTTTCAGATGTTCAGATTACAAAATGGCGTCGATGATGCTGGGTGATGCAACGCCCCAACTCGCGTTGCCGCTGCGCTGACGGTCGACTAGGGTCGAGGCGCCGTTGCCGTTGCAGTACCACTTCACGCCGATGGTCCAAGTGCTTGCGTGCTCGCCGCCGCTCGAAAGCTGCGAATAGGTATACCCGCCGTAGACAGAGATCGGCGTCGATTCCGAAACCAGCCATTCCGCCATAGCGCCGTAGCTGGTGACGTTTGCGCTGATCTTGCTGATGCTGAGGTAATCGATGTCGCCGTTCAGCGCGACATCCGGCGTTACATAGAACACCGCTTCGCCGCCCACGTAATCCGCGTCCAGGCTCGTGCCACCGGCGCTGATGTTTTCGCCGCCGCCCTTGACGCCGACCGTGAACATATGGCCAGCGTACCATTCGCCGAAGCCGCCATAGTTCGTGTCGTGGAGGCTGGTGCCGCTGACGGAGAGGTCGTTGTACCCGACTGTCGCGCCGAGCCGTCCCTGCATGCCCTGCCAGATCAACGCGCCATCGATATTCCAGTCGTTGATGCTTTCGCCGCTAACGCTGTAATTCGTATATCCGCCGTCGCCCTGGATCTTGAGGCCCGACCATCCCAGGTCGAACGCGCCGGAACCTTGGCCCGACCAAACATTGACGTTGCTTCCGCCGCCGCCCGCACTGATGTTCGAATAATCGCCCTGCAACGTGCCGGAAAAACCGGACATATCCGCAAACGCCGGACCGGACAAAGCCGCGATCGCAACCACACAAGCAGTTCCAAGAATTGTTGAACGCAATGACATATTGAACCTCCGCTTCTCGCCCGCGGGCGTTTTGCCCATCTGTGATTCCCTTGATAGCGGGAGATCGGCCGATGGGAGAGAGCAAAATGGCAGCGGGCGAGCTAAATTGGTCTCGAGTGACCAATAGGACACAGGTCAGGTATCGGGTAACACGTTGGAAATGTTTAATAAATTCACTTTTGGCGATCGGAAGTCGAGTTCGACAAGCCCCGCCGGCACGTTGCCCCATTCGGTCGTGTCGGCGCGCTGATAGCCGCCAAAGGTGCCGTTCCGGCCGCCCCAAAATCAGGAATGTTGGGGGGGCCAAACGAACCATTGGCCGAACCAGCCATGAGCGCCTCCGGCAGCGGTCGCCGAGATGGCCCGTGCCGGTCGTCACGGCGGACGCGAAGTCGGCAACGTTGCAGATCGGCGCGCGCCGCGCAGCAGAATAGGCCAAACGAAAACCCCGCGGGATCGCTCCCGCGGGGTCTCAGGTAGTTCAAATACTCAGATCACAAAATGGCGTCGATGATGCTGGGTGTCGACGTTCCCCAGCTTGCGTTGCCACTGCGCTGGCGATCGACAAGGGTCGAGGCGCCGTTGCCATTGAAGTAGAACTTCGCGCCGATCATCCACGTGCTCAAGTGGCCGCCGCCGCTCGAAAGGTCGGTATAGGTATACCCGCCGTAAATCGAAATCGGCGTCGTTTCCGAAACCAGCCATTCCGCCTTGGCGCCGTATTCGCTGACGTTTTCGTGGTCGATGCTCAGGTAATCGAAGTCGGCGTTGAGCGCCAGATCCGGCATCACATAAAACACGCCTTCGGCGCCGAAGGTATCGGCGTTCAGGTGCGTACCGCTAGCGGTCAAGTTCTCGCCGCCGCCCTTGATGCCGACCGTGAACATATGGCCGGCGTACCATTCGCCGAAGCCGCCATAATTCGTCTGGTCGATGGTTTCGCCGCTAAAGCTGATGGAATTGTAGCCGACGGTCGCGCCGAGGCGTCCCTGCATGCCCTGCCAGATCAAGGCGCCGTCGATATTCCAGTCGTTAAGGGTGGGCCCGCTGCTGACTTCAAGGCTGGAATATCCGCCATCGGCCTGCACTTTGAGTCCCGACCATCCCAGATCGAACGCGCCCGAACCTTGGCCGCTCCAGATATTGGCGCTGCCACCGCCGCTGCCGGCGGTCAGATTCGAATAATCGCCCTGCAGCGTGCCGGAAAAGTTGGTCATATCCGCAAACGCCGGACCGGATAGCGCGGCAAGCGCGACGACACATGCAGTCCCAAGAATTGTTGAACGCAATGACATATTGAACCTCCGATTTTCGCCTGCAGGCGCTTCGCCCATTTGTGATTCCCTTGATAGCCGGAGAAAGACCGAGGGGAGAGAGCAAAATGGCAATCACCCGCCTAAATTGGTCCCCAGTGACCAATAGGACACATGTTGGTAACAGGTTAAAATGTTGGTAATGTTCGATAAACGCGATATCGGGCGGTCAGAAGCCGAGTTCGACCAGCCCCGCCGGCGCGCCGTCCCAATTCGTCGTTCCGTTGCGCTGGTAATCGACCAGCGTGCCGTTCCGGCCGCCTCCTCCCAGATAGGCTTTGAGACCCACCATCAACGCGCTCACCTGCTGATGGGGCAGCGCGCTCACCAGCGAGTAATCGTAGCCCAGATAAACCGACACTGGCACGTCATGCACCGGCAGATATTCCGCCGTGAACATCGCGTCCCTGAGCTGTTCGCGAACATGTTCGGCTTCGGCGTAGTCGGAGGTCAGGCTCAGCGCGATGTCGTGGTAGGGATAGAACACGGCGCCGACGTCTCCATACAGTCCTTCAAAATGGCCTTCGAACCGGCCGCCCTTGATTTCGAAAGTGAGGTTTGGCCTCGCAAACCACTGGCCGAACCAGCCATAAGTGTCTTCGGCGATCGTAGTACCGCCGAGAACCCCCGTGCCGTTCGTCACGGCGGACTCGAAGTTGGCGTTGATGCCGATGTTTCCGGCATAGTCGCGCCAATAGACGTCGCCGCCGTAGGACCACAAGTCGCTGCTTTTGCCCGGAACCTGCAAATCGCTGTTGTTGAAATTGGCCTGGACGTCGAACCCCGGATTGTCGAGTGTCAGAACCGCCGCGCCGCTCGCCAGCCAGTCGTTGGTATGAACATCCCCGGACGTGAGATAGTCCGTCCAACCTGCGCCGATAGTGCCTGCGAACTGCATGTCGTCGCCCTGGGCCAGCGCGGGCCCGCAGCCCGAACCCAGTGCGACCAGAGCCGCTGCAGAAACCGACGCGCCGATCAAAAACGACCGCATGGACATGCTCCCAGTTCCCCAAGGCGCGGAAATTACACGAAATTCCTGGCCGCGCCAGCGCGGCCCGGGCCGTCGACAAATAGTCCTTGACCGATTTATGCTAATGAGTAGCATAAAGATCAGACCGGCCCTTTAAGGCCGGCATTTTCGTCCTATATATATGCTCAAATAGAGCATTAAGGAGACGGCGATGGGCGGAGCAGGGATTGGCACAGAGACGTTGGCGTTCACGCCGGCAGTCGCAAGAGCCACGCGCGAGCTTTACGGCAAAGTGGGTCACGTCGTTCCGGAAATCGAATGGGCGGTCCACGCGCCTTACATCCAGGCGATCAACGAACTCAAGCGGCGGAAGAACGCCGTCATCCTCGGCCACAACTACATGACGCCGGAGATCTTCCATTGCGTGGCGGATTTCGTGGGCGACTCGCTCCAGCTCGCGCGCGAAGCGGCGAAGACGGATGCGAGCGTGATCGTTCAGGCCGGCGTGCACTTCATGGCCGAGACTTCGAAGATACTTTCGCCCGACAAGACCATTCTTATCCCCGACCCTCGCGCGGGTTGTTCGCTCGCGGCCTCAATCACGGGCGCCGACGTCCGCCTGCTCAAACAGAAATATCCCGGCCTGCCGGTCGTCACCTATGTGAACACCTCGGCGGAGGTGAAAGCCGAGAGCGACGTCTGCTGCACGTCGTCCAACGCGGTCGCCGTGGTGGAAGACATCGCCCGCGAGCGCGGCGTGGACACCGTGATCATGATTCCGGACGAATTCCTGGCGCAGAACGTCGCCAAGCAGACCGGCGTGAAGATCATTAGCTGGAAGGGGCGTTGCGAAGTGCATGAGCGGTTCTCGGCCGCCGACATTCGCGGCTTTCGCGAGGAAAACCCCGGCGTCGTCGTGCTCGCCCATCCCGAATGCCCGCCGGAAGTGGTGGCGGCGTCGGATTTCGCGGGTTCCACGTCGGCAATGATCGGCTATGTCGGCAAGCATCGGCCGGCCCGCGTCGTGATGGTCACCGAATGTTCGATGAGCGACAACGTCGCGGTCGAATTCCCCGATCTCGATTTCGTGCGCCCCTGCAATCTGTGTCCTCATATGAAGCGGATCACGTTGCCGAAAATCCTGCATGCGCTGCAGACGATGACGGTCGAAGTGACGGTCGATCCGGAGATTGCCGCCCGCGCCAGACGCGCCGTCGATCGCATGCTCGTCGTGGGCAAGTCGCCGCAACGCGCGGCCGCATGAGGCCGATATGGCGCGCCGGGCCGACAATGTCATCGAAGCCAAAGGCGCGCTGATCCTTGGTGCGGGCCTCGCGGGTCTATTCACGGCATACAAGCTTGCGCCGTTTCCCGCACTTGTCCTTGCCGGCGCGCGGGTGGGCACGACGGGCTCGAGCGTGTGGGCCCAGGGTGGCATCGCGGCTGCGGTGGGCGAAGGCGATAGCTGGCAGTCGCACGCGGCCGATACCATCGCCGCGGGTGCAGGCCTGTGCGATCCAGATATCGCGGCGCTGGTAGCGCGCGAAGCCGCCGCGCGGATCGACGATCTTGTCGGCATCGGCGCGCCGTTCGACCGCGACGCCAACGGCCATCTCGCCGTCGCCCGCGAAGCCGCGCATTCCGCGCCGCGCATCGTGCATGTGTCGGGCGATCGCGCGGGTGCGGAAATCACCCGCACGCTGGCGGAGAAGGTTCTCGCCACGCCGTCCGTGGAAGTGATGGAAGGCTTCCATGCCGTCGAGCTTGCGATGGAAGACGGCCGCGTCGTGGGCCTTTTCGCGCGCTACGGTCACGGCGTCGACACGAAGCTGGTGCTGTTCCGCGCGCCTGCCGTGATCTTCGCCACCGGCGGACTTGGCGCGCTCTACGCCGTCACGACCAATCCGCTCGAAGCGCGCGGCGAAGGTCTCGGCATGGCGGCACGCGCTGGCGCGCTGATCGCGGAT
>JBEKLK010000172.1:0-7412 GCA_050010235.1 Rhizomicrobium sp. | reverse complement strand
ATTCAGTCCACTCTTGGCTCGTGTTTATCGCTTCGTTGAGGTTCATACCTTCTCCGAAGAAAAGCGGCTCCGGCGTGTATTTTGCGAACGTGAAAACGCCGCCGTGCCACGGGATCGCCTTCGGGTTGGCCATGTTAATCAAGAGGAAATGGTAGAGTTCGCCAGAAGCACCCTGATATGTGAAAGCAAGGCCCATTTCCAGTCTCCTTGGTCTTTGGCGATTCCAAGGATAGCAAAGGGAAGGGCGCGGAGTCATTCCGCCCCTTTCCTTAGCTTCGCTTCGATCAAATCGGCCAGAATTTGCCAGCGTTTGCGGCGCTTACGCTTTCGCCTCGTTAGTCCGCCGATAGGTCAAACGCTTGCCGGAAATGCCCTTCAGGGCCTTGTAAGCGCGTTGCGCGTCGTCCACTCCGAGGCTCGAACGCTCGCTGTAGCGGAAATCAAACTCGCTCAAATAGCGATGCAAATGCGCTTCGGAAACGTGATGATAAACGCCGTTAAGTCCGCGCTTCAGGATCGAAAAATAACCTTCGACTGTGTTCGTGTAGGCATCGCCACGCACGTATTCGTCAATTTCGTGATTGACCACTTCGTGACGGGCAAACTGCTTGCCAGCATGCAGGTAGCCGCCATGCGTGTCGGTCATAAGGGCGGATTTCTTATCGACATTGCCGAACAGGATCGGACGAAGGGTCTTGCCCGTCACGTTAGCGATATGATGCGAGCGGACGCGACCGTCACGCTCTACAAGCGCGTGAACGATCATCTTGCCAGCGCCGCCGATATTCTTTTCGTTGCGCTTGCCGACATGCTTGTTTTTCTCTTTCCCGCCAATGTAGGTCGTATCGGCTTCAACGATCTTGCCCTCGCCGCCAAGCGGGCCAGCGGATTTGCGGTCCATGCCTTCGCGGATGCGATGGGCCATAAACCAAGCGGTGCGGTAAGAGCCGAACCCGAGATTGCGGAAAAGCTGGTGGGCCGAAATGCCCTTCTTGGACGAGCAGAGAAGGTGCGTGGCGAGCATCCACTTATTCAGGGGAATGTGACTGCGCTCGTACAGGGTGCCGACCGTGATCGAGAATTGCTGCCCGCAGCCGTTGCACTGATGCAAGCCCTTGCGGTGCGCTTTGCCTTCCATGCGCGTTACGTCGTCTCCCGTCGCGCCACAGTGCGGGCAATACGCGCCATCCGGCCAGCGAACGGACTCAAGGAATTCGCGCGCCTTGTCCGCGTCGGCGTAAATTGGGTTTGTCAGGTCGGTCGGCAACATGGGCAGTTCTCCTATGGATGGAGTTTCCCATGAGCCGCCAACTTTGTCAAGTGCATAATTCCCCTTGCGGGGGAAGGTGGACGCCTCGCATTTGCGAGGCGGACGGAAGGGGGGCCGACGCGATTCAATCCGAGACGAAGCTGACGCCTACTTCCCCACCGCCCTCTCGAACACAGCCACCAGCGGGTCGTCTTTCATGAACACGTAATCCGCATCCTGCGCCGTGACGGCGCCGTCGCAGCCATTGGCGCGCAGGAGCGTCATGGCCGTCATCAATTCCGCCCGCGGACACAGCAGCGAGAATTCGCCGCCCGTGTTGCCGGCCGCCGGTCGCGACAGCACCGACGCGCCGGTCTTCTTCGTCAGTTTGGCAAGCAATGCGTCCGGCTTGCCGTCGAGCCGCGCGCGTAGCACGAGCGAGGCCTTGGCCCGTTCGCGCGCCGCCAGTCTCGAAAGCAACGTCACACAAGCCGCGCGCGCGTCCGCGCTCCAATCGGCCCCGAGACTGGCCGCCAATTGCGCCTGGCTCGCGAGGATCGTTCCGTCTTCGAGCGTCTTGAGGCCGTTGGCCGCCAGGGTCGCGCCCGTCGTCGTGATATCGACGATTGCCTCGGCCGTGCCTGCGGCAGGCGCGCCTTCGGTCGCGCCGGCGCTTTCCACGATGCGGTAATCCCAGATGCCCGCCTTCGCAAAGAATGCGCGGGTGAGATTCACATATTTCGTGGCGATCCTCAGGCGGCGGCGATGGCGCTGGAAGAACGCGGCGCAGACGTCGTCGAGGTCGGCCATGCCGGCCACGTCGATCCAGGCCTGCGGCACGGCCACGACGACATCGGCAAAGCCAAATCCCAGCGGCTTCACCAGCGCGATGCTGCGATCGAGTTCGGAAACCGATTCCCGCAACAGATCTTCGCCGGTGATCCCGAGATGCACATCGCCTGCGATCAATGCCGCCGCGATCTCCGAAGCGGACAGCAGCCGCACGTCGATGTCCGGGAATCCCGCGACGGTCGCGCGATACCCGCGCGCACCCGCGGCCTGCTGCAACGCCAGGCCCGCGTCGGCGAAATAGGCTTGCGCCTGTTCCTGCAGACGGCCCTTGGACGGCACTGCGAGCGTAAGGACCGCGCTCATCGCTTCGCACTCTTCTGCGCGGCACGCGCCGCGAGCACGCGTTCGGTCCGGATGGCGACGCCGATGGCGGGTATCGGTTTCTTCGCGCCCAGACGTTCGAGCAAGGTGTCGTAGCGGCCGCCGCCTGCGATCTGGACCGGGCCTTCTGCGTCGCGCGACCACAGCTCGAACACGAAGCCCGTGTAATATTCCATGTTGCGGCCGAAGCGCGCCGCGAAGGTCACGCGTTTGGGCGCCACGCCCAATGTCTCAAGCGTCCTGAGACGTGCCGTCATGGCGGAGAGCGGCGCTTCCAGCGAAATCTTCGCTTCCTTCGTCAGCGAGCGAATTTGTTTGATGGCATCGGCCGCGGGACCGGACACTTCGAGCAGACGCGTGATGAGCCTTGCCACTTTCGGATCGAGACGAAGCGCCGCCGCATCCGCCGCCTGCTCGATCAGCCGGTCTACTATTTCCTCGCGCGTGCGCGCGCCTTGCGGCGCGTCGCCCAGCATATCCATCAGGCCTTCGAAGGCGGGACGCGCTTCCGCTTCGGACAAGGTGCCCAGATGCGCCAGCAGGCGTTGCGCGTCCGTGGAGGCGCCGCGCGACAGCTTTTGCAAGAGCGCTTCGAAATAGCCCGCGCGCCAGAAATGGCGTTTCAGGCGTCCGCGCCATTGCGGCGGGATATCAAGCGCATTGACGAAGGCGGAAAAGAGGCCGAGATCGCCCACCTTCATTTCGAACGCGTCAAGCCCGGCCGCGTGCAACGCCTCGACCGTCAGAGTGAGGATTTCGGTTTCGGCCGCGGCGCGATCCTCGACGCCCAGAAGCTCGGCGCCCGCCTGATAGAACTGCGTCGGGCGTTCCGGCTCGGCCGGCTGATGGCGAAACGCGAGGCCGTGATAGCAGAGCCGCGCCGGGAATTTGCCCCGCGTCTCCAGATGCATCCGGCACATGGGAATGGTGAGGTCGGGTCGCAGGCACAGTTCCTGGCCGGCAGGATCGGTGAGCACGAAGGTGCGGCGGCGTATCTCTTCGCCCGAACGGTCGAGGAAGATTTCCGCGGGCTGCAGCACGGCCGGCTCGTAACGCTTGTAGCCGCGCCCGCGCAACACGCCCAGCATCGCATCGGCCTGACGGTCGAGCGCCGCGATGCGCGAGTCGTCGTAAACGGGAAACGCGGCCATCTCAGCCGCCTTTGACGTGCAGCATGGCACGCACTTTTTCGACGAGGTCTGCGCGGGGGATCGTGATCTGGGCGGCGCGGTCCTTGATCCATTCGGCGCGATTTTCGACCGATTTCGACAGCTCCGTTCCGAGCGCCAGATCCTTGAGCGTCACTTCGCCTTTGGCGCGCTCATCGCCACCTTCGATCACGGCCACGGCCGCGCCGCGCTTGTCGGCATATTTGAGCTGGTCGCCGAATTTGCGCGTGCCGACATAGGTTTCGGCGCGGAGACCCGCCCCGCGCAATTCGGCCGCCATCTGGAAACTGCGTTGCGGATCGTCCAGCGACAGCACGACGACAAGCGGCTCGAGCGCGGGCTTGCTGCGGCTCTTGAGCGCCGACAGCAAACGGCTGACACCAATCGAAATGCCCGTCGCCGGGACCTGCTGGCCGGTGAACCGCGCGACGAGATCGTCGTAACGACCGCCGCCGGCAACAGAACCAAAAACGATTTCTTCGCCGGCTTCGTTTTCAACAGGAAACTTCAGCTGAGCTTCGAAGACGGGACCCGTGTAATAATCGAGGCCGCGGACGATTCCAGGATCGAACTGCACGCGATCATGATATCCGCGCGATGCGGTCAGCGAAGCAATCTGTTTGATTTCTGCAGTTCCAGCGGCCGCTGTATCCCCTTTGAACCAATTAGAGATGTTGGCAAGCCGACTTTCGTCATCGATCACGTGCTCTGGTGCGACGGAAGCAATAATGCGTGTAATTTGTTCCGGATTGAGATTGGCGCCTTTCGAGAAATCACCAGATTCATCTTTGCGCCCGGCACCAAGCAACTGACGAACCCCTTCGACTTGCAGCCTGTCCAATTTGTCCAATGCTCGGAGAACGATACCGCGACGAGCATGATCTTCCGTCGATATCCCTACACCCTCGAGCAAACCGTCGAGCAGCTTGCGACTGTTGACCTTGATAACGTAATCGCCGCGGCCAAGACCGAGCGCATCGAGCACATCGCACGTCATCATCAGCAATTCGGCGTCTGCCGAGGGCGATGCGGAGCCCACCGTGTCGGCGTCGAACTGGGTGAATTCGCGGTAGCGGCCCGGGCCGGGCTTTTCGTTACGCCACACCGGTCCCACCTGATAGCGGCGGAAGGGCTTGGGCAGAATCTGGAAATTCTCGGCGACATAGCGCGCCAGCGGAGCGGTCAGGTCGTAGCGCAGCGACAGCCACTGGCTGTCGTCGTCCTGCAGCGAGAACACGCCTTCGTTCGGCCGGTCGAGATCGGGCAGGAATTTGCCCAGCGCGTCGGTGTATTCGAAGGCCGGCGTCTCCAACGGTTCGAATCCGTAGGATTCATAGACCTTGCGGATGGTGTCGAGGCAGGCGCGCTCCGCCGCGATCTCGGCCGCGCCGCGATCCCGGAATCCGCGCGGCAGCCGCGCCTTGGGGCGTGAAATCTTGTCCTCGCTCATGCCTCGAACCCGCCAAAGAACGGCCTAGATAGCGGGTCAGGCCCGAACCGGCAAGGAAAGGACCGACAAGGAAACAGGGCCAGTATGTTTTCGCGTTGAACGGAATTGCCCTCCCCCGAGCTCAGCGAGTGGGGAGGGTTTGGGGTGGGGGCAATTTAAAAGAGTCTTCCGCGCGCGGACGCGCGCGTCCCCCACCCTGACCCTCCCCACGCTAAAGCGGGGGAGGGGATTGTTTGAGTCGATCCAACCCGAAGCTGCTCTATTTTCCCTTCTGCTTCGCATCCCAAGCCTGGTGCGCCTGATCGAGCACATAGGCGCGGATCGCGTCGACATCGTCCTTGGTCAGCACGTCCTTGAACGAGGCCATGCCGGAATCGGCGAGCGCTCCGCCCAGCACGATATCGTCGTACTGGCCCCAGATTTCCGGCGGCGCCTCGCGCAAATCCGGCACCACGCCTTCGGATTGCGCGAAGAAGCCGTGACAGACGAGGCAATTGCGATGATAGGCGTCGAAGCCTTTCGCGATCGTCGCGGCGTCGGCGGTTTGCGCCGGCGGCTCGCTGGGCGGCGCGCCTTCCGGCGGCAGGGGCGCAACTTGCGTGCGTCCGCCCAGCTTGAACACGAACAGCCGGCCCTGATTCGATTTGTATTTCGACAGCGCGGTCGTCGGATCCTTGAACGCTGCAAGGCCGCCCGCACCGCCCCATCCCGCGAGCAACGCGATATATTGCTGGCCGCCGACGGCAAAGCTCATGGGCGGCGCGAGAATGCCCGTCTTCAGATCGATCGACCACAATTTCTCGCCCGTCTTGGCGTCATAGGCGCCGAAGATTCCGTCCGCGCCCCCGCCGAACACGAGCCCGCCGGCCGTGGTGAGCAGTCCTCCGTTCCATGCGCCGTTCATCGGCACATGCCAGACTTCTTTTTGAGTCACCGGGTCCCAGGCCTTGATGTAGCCCACGGCCGGCGGCGGCGGATGGCCGCTCTTCACCGCGTCGAGCACGGCCTGCGTGACGGCCGCGAAATCGTTTCCCGTGTTCCACGCGCGCGGCTTGTAGACGAAATTGCCTTCCGTCTGCGGCGCGAAGATCGCCGAGCCGTCCGCCGCGGGAATATAGACGAGCCCCGTTTGCGGATTGAACGCCATGGGCTGCCAATTGTGGCCGCCGGTTTCCTGGGGCATCACGACGGCGAGCTTGTCCTTGTAGCGCGCATCGGGATTCTCGATCGGTTTTCCGTTCGCGTCGATGCCGGTCGCCCAGTTCATCACCGCAAACGGTTTCGCCGAGATCAGCTTGCCCGTCGCGCGATCGATCACATAGAAGAAGCCGTTCTTCGGCGCCTGGATCAGAACCTTGCGCAACGCGCCGTCGATCGTCAGATCGGCGAGGATCATGTGCGAGGTGGAATCGAAGTCCCAGGTGTCGCCGGGTGTCGTCTGGTAGTACCAGGCGAGTTCGCCCGTGTCGGCATGAATGGCGAGAATCGAGGAGAGATAGAGATTGTCTCCGCCACCCGGCGAGCGAAGATTCCGGTTCCACGGATCGCCGTTGCCCGTGCCGATATAAAGCAGATTCAATTCGGGATCGTAGGCCATGGAATCCCACGGCGCGCCGCCGCCGCCAAGTTCCCACCAATTGTTCTTGCCGTCCGTCGTCCAGGTCTTCATGGCCGCGGTCATCGCCGCATTTTCTGCCGGCAGTTTCGGATTGCCGGGCACGACGAAGAAGCGCCAGACCTGGCGGCCGGTGTCGGCGTCATAGGCGGTTAGATAGCCGCGCGTGTCGTATTCCGCGCCGCCGTTTCCGATCACGACGAGTCCGCCCACGATGCGCGGCGCGCCGGTGATCGTGTAAGCGCGATTGCGATCGATGGTGTTGATGTCCCAGATCGGTTTGCCGGTCGCGGCATCGAGCTTGACGAGCCGCCCGTCCAACGTGCCGACATACACGGCGCCTTTCCACACGGCGACGCCGCGATTGGCAACGTCGCAACACGCGTAGCGACCCCAGGCTCCCGGCACCTGCGGATCGTAGGCCCAAATCTGCTTCCCGGTTTTCGCGTCGAGAGCCCAGACCTTGCTCCAGGGTGCGGTGACATACATCACGCCGTTGGACACGACAGGCGTGCCCTCGAGACCGCGGGTGGAATAGGTGCGGAATTCCCACGCGACGCCGAGAGTTTTCACTGTGTTGCGGTCGATCTGCTTGAGCGGCGAAAAGCGCTGCTCGGAATAGGTCCGTCCGTTGGAGAGCCAATCGGCATCGGCCTGATGGAGAATTTTCTCGCCGTCCACATTCGCGACGGCGTTGGCGGGAACGGCGGCCATCGGCTTGGGCCGCGGGACAGGTTTCGCTTTGGCCGTCGCGGC
>JBEKLK010000171.1:0-7442 GCA_050010235.1 Rhizomicrobium sp. | reverse complement strand
CCATCGGGCTTGGCGCGCGGGCGGCGGCGACCCGGCTGCGCGAGATTTCGCCCGAGACCAAGAATGCGGCTTTGCGTGCGATGGCGGCGGCTCTGCGCACGCGCGCGAAAGATATTCTGCGCGCCAATGCCGAGGATCTGGCGGCCGCTGAATCGCAAAATCTGCCTGCATCGATGCTCGATCGTCTTCGACTGGATGAGGCGCGCATCGAGGCGATGGCTTTCGGGATCGAAGCGATTGCCGCGCTTGCCGATCCGGTCGGTCGCGAACTCGCGCGCTGGACGCGGCCCAACGGGCTCGACATTGCGCGCATTGCCACCCCCATCGGCGTGATCGGAATCATCTATGAAAGCCGGCCGAATGTGACGGCCGATGCGGGCGCGCTGTGCCTCAAATCCGGCAACGCGGTCATCCTCCGCGGCGGTTCGGACGCCGCGCGCTCGTCGGCCGCGATCCATGCCGCTCTCGCGGAGGGGCTGCGCGCGGCAGGTTTGCCCGAAACCGCCATTCAATCGATCCCGACAACGGATCGCGCCGCGGTGGGCACCATGCTCAAAGGGCTGGACGGTGCCATCGACCTGATCGTCCCGCGCGGCGGCAGGAGCCTTGTTGCGCGCGTGCAGGAAGAGGCGCGCGTGCCCGTGCTCGCCCATCTCGAAGGAAATTGCCACGTCTATGTGCATGCCAAGGCCGACCTCGCGATGGCGTGCGCGATCGTGCTGAACGCCAAGATGCGGCGCACAGGCGTATGCGGCGCGGCCGAGACATTGCTGATCGATCGCGCAATTCTCGAATCGCATGGGTTGGCCATCCTCGGTGATCTGCGGAATGCCGGGTGCGAAATCCGCGCGGACGAGAAAATCCGTGCCGTTTTCGCAGGAGCAAAGCCGGCTACCGAAAACGACTGGCACACGGAATATCTGGACGCCATCATTGCGGTAAAGACTGTCGACGGCGTGGGCGACGCGATCCGCCACATCGAATCTCACGGCTCGCATCACACCGAGGCGATCGTCACGGAAGATGCGAGGGCGGCCGAGCAGTTTCTGGGCGCTCTCGATTCGGCAATCGTGATGTGGAACGCTTCGACCCAGTTCGCCGACGGCGGGGAATTCGGCATGGGGGCCGAAATCGGCATCGGCACGGGCAAATTGCACGCGCGCGGGCCCGTGGGCGTCGAACAACTCACCACCTTCAAATATATTGTGCGCGGCAGGGGACAGATTCGATCATGAGAAAATGGGCATGACACCTCGTCGCAAGCACTGGCTGAAGCCGCCCGGACCGGTTGCGCCCGGCTTGCGCATCGGCTTGCTGGGAGGCTCGTTCAATCCCGCGCATGACGGGCACATGCATATCAGCGAAGTGGCGCTGAAGCGGCTTGGGCTCGACTATGTGTGGTGGCTGGTCGCGCCGCACAATCCTCTCAAGCCGACTATCGGCATGGCGCCGCTCGACGATCGCGTGTCGCTCGCGACCGAGACGGCGAAACACCCCCGCGTCCTCGTCATGGATATCGAAGCGGCGCTCGGCACGCGCTACACCATCGACACGCTGGACGCGCTTACGCGTCGCTTCCCGCAGCTGCGTTTCGTGTGGCTGATGGGCAGCGACAATCTCGACGAGTTCCGGCGCTGGCGGCGCTGGGCGGATATCGCGGCCCGCATCCCGATCGCAGTCGTCATGCGGCCCGGGAGCACCCTGGCGCCCCTGCGCGCCAAGGCCGCCCAGCGGCTCGCTCGTTCGAGGTTGAGCGCTGCGGGTCGCATTGCTTTCGCACCGCCGCCGGCTTTTGTGGTGCTCGACGGTCCGCGCAGCGCTGCAAGCGCAACTGCAATCCGCGACCAATCCCGTACGGGCGAGGCCTTGGTGGGCGCAATTCCGTCGTGGTAGGATGTGCGTGCAACCTGCGGAGCGCGCGGCCCATCCTGGATGCGATGAAGGGAACGATACGCCCGCGCTTCCGTCGTGAAACGCAGTGGAGGAATTGATCCTGACCAGCAAGACGACCGGCGCAAAGAAGGCGCTGCCCGCGAGAAAACCCCAGCGCGCACCCCGCGCAACCAAAACCAGGCGCGCAGATGCCCCGAAGGAGCCCACGCTCCTATCCCGCATTCTCACTTCTCTCGACGACGACAAGGCGGAAGATATCGTGACGATCGACCTCGAAGGCCGGTCTTCGCTTGCCGACGCGATCGTCATCGCCAACGGGCGATCCCAGCGTCATGTCTCCTCGATCGCAGAGCATCTGGCGCGACGGCTCAAGGAAGCCGGCTATGGCTCGCGCCCCGTCGACGGGCTCCAAAGCGGCGATTGGGTGCTGGTCGATGCAGGCGACATCATCGTCCACATCTTCCGGCCCGAGGTGCGCAGTTATTACGACCTCGAAGGCATGTGGTCGGTACAGGAACCGCGACGCGCCGCGTCGCGCTGATTACCTTTAAGGCTTGGCACCCATGCGGCTTCTTGTTCTTGCCGTCGGACATGCTCGCGGAACTTCGGAAGGCGCGCTGATCGACGACTATATCGCCCGGGCAAATGCGTTCGGAAAGCGGTTGGGTCTGTCGTCGACGTCCGTGGAAGAGGTTGGTATTTCGAAGTTGCGCGAGGCGCGAGCGAGGATCGCCGAAGAGGGCGAGCGCCTCGCCGCGCGCATTCCGGCGGCCGCGCATGTGATCTCTTGCGATGCGCGCGGCAAAGGCATGACGAGCGAAGCGTTCGCGGAAATGCTGGGCGCCATGCGCGATGCGGGCGCGCGCGATCTTGTGTTCCTGCTGGGCGGACCCGACGGACTCGATCCGGGACCGGCCGTCAAACCCGGACGCAGCCTCGCTTTCGGGCCGCAGACCTGGCCGCACCTGCTCGCGCGCGCGATGCTTGCCGAGCAGCTATATCGCGCGCTGACGATCCTGGGCGGCCATCCCTACCACCGGGCTTAATCGCCAGGCCGCCGCCGCTGTTATCCCGATCTTAACCATGAAGGACGAAGGTCACGCGTCGCAATGGGATTTTGCCCATGAAGATCGAAGGTAGCGGCGGAGTCGACCGCACCAGTATCAGGCGCGTCGCCAAGGGCCCGACGTCCGGCAGCACCAGCGCGTTCAGCGTCACGGAAGCGACCGAAGAGGCACGCGCGGCGACCATTTCCGCGCCCGGCCCCATCGCCTCGGTGGAATCGATCCTGACCTTACAGGGCCTCGACGATTCGACCAGCGGCCATTCCAAGAGCGTCTCCCACGGGGAGCAGCTTCTCGACATGCTGGACCAGGTGCGCGACGGCCTGCTGGCCGGCGGGATCCCACGTGCGACCCTCAACCGCCTGGCAACCGCCGTCAGCCGCCGCCAGGAAGGCTTCGCCGACCCCAAGCTCCAAACCGTGCTTGACGAGATCGATCTCCGGGCGCGGGTCGAGCTTGCCAAACTCGAGCAATCGGACCACCCGGCCAGCTAACCTTTTGCCTTTCAACAAGTTTTTATGTCGATGCCGCCTTCCGATTCCATTTGAAGCCGGCCCCGCCCACCTGTATAAACCCGCCCGCTCGCTGAGGGGCGACTCGTCTTTTGGGGTGTACGCATGAGTACAGAACTTCCGTCTGGCTACAGGCCATCGGAGAGTGAGTCCTTCATGAATGAGCGGCAGCGGGAGTATTTCCGCCGCAAGCTCCTGCGGTGGAAGGACGAGATCCTTCGGGAAAGCCGCGAGACGATCCAGAACCTGCAGGCCGAGACGACGCAGAACGCCGATCTGGCCGACCGCGCCGCAACCGAAGCGGAACGTCAGCTGGAGCTCCGGACCCGCGACCGCCAGCGCAAGTTGATCGCGAAGATCGACGCAGCGCTGCGCCGGCTCGAAGACGGCTCCTACGGCTTCTGCGAAGAAACGGGCGAACCGATCTCGCTCAAGCGGCTCGACGCCCGGCCGATCGCGACCTTGTCGATCGAAGCCCAGGAACGTCACGAACGCCGCGAGCGGGTTTATCGGGACGATTGAGCCAGCGCAATCGTTGACGGCTATTCGCCTCCCCTCGCGAGAGACGGAACTGCAAGGCCAAACGGGAACGGCCGGACCCGAAGATCCGGCCGCCGCCCCAGTCCCCTCCGCCCCCAAAGAGCGGAAACAATCACCACGGCATGATGATATCGAAGAGCTGCGAGCCGTAGCGCGGCTGCTGGACGTCCGTGATCTGGCCCTTGCCGCCATACGCAATGCGCGCTTCGGCCACTTGCGCCAGGTTGACGGTGTTGTCGCTTGTGATGTCTTCCGTACGCACGATGCCCGAGACCTGCAGGTCGCGCATTTCATTGTTCACCAGAACCTGCTGATGACCGATGATGACAAGATTTCCGTTGGGCAGAAGCTGCGTGACGATCGCGGCCAACGTCAAATTGATCGTTTCCGAGCGGTTGATCACGCCCGTTCCTGCGTTCGATGTATCGGAGCCCATATCCACCATGCTGGCCGGATCGGCGCCGTCCTTCGTGATCAGGTTTTCCAGCCCGAAGAAATTGGTCATGTTGGCGGTGTCGGTGTTGGCGCGCGTGCGCGTGGTCGCGTTGGAGACCTGCGCCGCGTCCGCGATCGTCACGTCGACCGTAATGAGGTCGCCGACATGGCTCGCGCGCGGATCGTGAAAGAAGGCGTGCGCACCCTGCATCCACAATGAGTTTTCGGCATGCGGACCGAGCGGCGGCGCCGTCGGCATCGTCACCGGCTTGTAGTTCGGATCCTTCGTCGGATCCGCGATCGGTGCCAGCTGGGGGCTTCCGCCGATGTTTTGCAGCCGGTCCAAAGCGTTGCAGCCGGCAAGAGCCATACCGATCACGATGAAGCTTGCGAAATGCTTCAGATATCCCAATGTCATTTTCTTCCCTTTGATACTCAAGGCTTTACGGTTTCTGCGATCTTCTCGTTCGCGGCCGGCGTGATGTCGCCGGTGCGCACGGTTCCCGGCCCGGTGACGATCCCCGTGATCTGGCGATAGGATACGGGATTGACGATCGTGATGGTCTCGCCCATGCCGCCCTCGCTGGTGGCGCGACCGACTGCGGTCAAACTGATGCCCGGTTGTTCGAACGTCATGGTGACCGTCGAGCCCTTGGCGACGAGTACCGGCAGACGCACGTCATCGGTGCGCACGGCCTCGCCGGCCTGAATGAAGCGGCGCGCTTCCTTGCCATCGAGTTCGCTCATCGAAACGGCGACTCCGCCAAGCGGGCGGTTGCCGGTGACCATCTGATAGGTGAGGTCGGAATCGACGATCGTTTCGCCGCGCTGGATGTCGTGAACCGGCACCACGATGCGCACATTGGCGGTCTGCGCCGGCTGATCGGCGAATGCGGGGATGGCGAGAAGCGAAACGCTCAAGCCCGCGAGAATGCGAGATATCCTGCTCATCAGCCTTGTCCCATGCTTGCGGTCATCTGCAGCATGTCGTTGGCGGCAGTGATGACCTTCGAATTCATTTCGTAAGCGCGTTGTGCGGTGATCAGGGAGGTGATCTCCTGGACGGCGTTGACGTTGGACGTTTCGAGATAACCCTGCTGAATCGTGCCGTAGCCGGCAGCCGCCGGAACGCCCGCCTGCGGAGCGCCCGAAGATTGCGTCTGCTGAAAAAGATTGTCGCCCAGCGCATTGAGGCCCGCTTCGTTGGGAAAGCGGTCGAGTTCGAGCTGACCCAAAGTCTGCGGGGCGGTCTGCCCCGGAATGGTCGCCTGCACCTGACCCTGCGTGTTGACGCTCACGCTCAACGCATTGGCGGGCACGCTGATGCCGGGCTCGACCGTGTAGCCGTCCTGGGTGACGATCAGCCCGGCCGGAGACAGCGCGAAATTTCCCGCCCGCGTGAACGAGTCCGTCCCGTCGGGCATGGTGACGCGGAAATAACCCGGTCCCTGAATTGCGAAATCGTAGGTGTTGCTTGTCGATTCCAGAGCACCTTGCGAGGTGATCCGATAGACGGCGGCGGTGCGCACACCTGCACCGAGCTGGATTCCGCTCGGCAGGACGGTGCCGGAATCGGATGTCTGCGAGCCCGGCGTCTCGACGTTCTGATACAGCAGATCCTGAAACTCGGGCTGCTGCGTCTTGTAGGCCGTGGTGTTCATGTTCGCGAGATTGTTCGCGATCACTTCGACATTCGTCTGCTGCGCCTGCATTCCGGTGGCAGCGATGCTCAGAGCACGCATGAAAAATCTCCTAATCCTGTACCTGGGCAAGCTTGTCGATCGACTGCATGTCCTGGCTGTGTTGGGTCTGGCTCAGATTCGACGTCGCCTGGTAGGTGCGCATGATTTCGATCATGTTCGAGATCTCGATCACCGGCTGCACGTTCGAGGCTTCGAGCATGCCCTGCACGACCTTCACGTTGGTGGCGGGATTGGCGGTCTGGGTCGTCGAATAGAGGCTGTCGCCTTCCTTCTGGAGCGCACGCTCGTTCGCGAAGGAGACGACCTTCAACTTGCCGAGTTGGGATTGCGTTCCGTTGATGGTGGCGCTGACGGTGCCGTCCGCGGCGACGTTAACGTCGCCGTCCTGCGGAGTGATCGAGAGCGGGCCGCCTTGCGTTTCGACCTGGTCGCCTTCTTCGGTCGAGAGCTTGCCGTTCAGATCCAGCGTGAAATGCCCGTTGCGGGTATAGCGTTCGCCGTTCGCCGTCTGTACTGCGAAATAGCCGTTGCCGTGGATTGCGAAATCGAATTTGCCGCCGGTGGTCTCCATGGGACCTTCCTTCAGGTCGCGCACCGCGCCGGTCTCCTGAACGTAGCTGACGGATTTAGAGCCTTTGTCGCCTTCGGCGGGCTGAACTTTCGCAACATATTCCTGGAACGTCGGCGTCTCGCGCTTGTAGGCGGGCGTCGAAACGTTCGCGATATTGTTCGCGATCGAATCCATCGCCTGATAGGTCGCCAACTGTTGCGAGAGGCTCACGAGCATTGTCTGGTTCATGGCGCGCCCGGGTCCTTTCTGGTCCTGTGCTCCCGCGTCGCCTGCTGCAGCGCTTGTGCCATGCAGAAATCGCGAGAATCGCTGGGTTTCGCGCGGCCGGCTGAACCGCATGCGGCAATCCCTGCCGGGTGAAGACTGCCTGATACGTGAATTCGACGCCCGGTCTGAACCACTCCTTAACCATGCCTGCCTAACGTCCCGGATATTGCGCGAGTGTTCCCGCGCGACCGGGGAGTGCGATGGCCAAGGACAAGTCGAAAGCCGATTCGGAAGAACCGGAGGATGACGCGGAAGGCGCCGAAGGCAACGCGCCGAAGAAACGATTTGGTAAGAAATTCCTTCTGATCGCGGGAGCCGGCGCGCTTGTTCTCGTCCTCGGGCTTGGAGCGGGCGCCTATTTTCTCTTCTTCAGCGGATCTGGCGACACCCACAAGACGAAGATGGCCAACGGCATGCCTGCGCCGCTCGTGGCGCCCCAGGTCGCGTTTTTCGACAT
>JBEKLK010000170.1:0-7526 GCA_050010235.1 Rhizomicrobium sp. | reverse complement strand
ACACTTGGCTTGGGATTCGCGCGCTTGATTCGACATCTGCGGCATTGTGGAACTGTCGCGTTGTTTGCGGCGCTCGTCGCCGCATGCACCACGCCCCGCGAGGTCGAAAACAACACCGTAACCCTGCCGCCCAGTGCGGGTGTTTATAAGGTCGGTAATCCGTATCAGGCGGAGGGCATTTGGTACTATCCGCGCGAACAGCCCGACTACGACGAGACCGGAATCGCCTCCTGGTACGGGGCGCAATTCCACGGCAGGCGTACCTCGGACGGCGAAATTTTCGATTCGAACGCCCTGACTGCGGCGCATCGCACCTTGCCGATGCCGGTCAATGTCCGCGTGACGAACCTCGACAACGGAAAATCGTTGATTTTGCGCGTTAACGACCGCGGGCCATTTGCACGCGGCCGCATCATCGACGTCTCCCGCCACGCCGCCGAGCTCTTGGGGTTTTACGGCGCCGGAACCGCGAAGGTGCGGGTGACCTTTGTGGGTCGCGCCGATATGGCGAATGGAGAACCTCCGCCCGACACGACGCCGACCGAGATCGCCACTGCCGTCCCGGCAGTGCCGACCGAAAAAGTGGATACCAGCGCACTTAACATCGTTCCCGGTGCAACTGTCGCGCCGCCCGTCCAAGTGGCGTCGCTCGCCCCCGTCGCGGCCACGTCCGCGCCCATCCCCGCGACCGATTCGGAGCCGACAGGGCAGGTGGAGCACGTGGCGGTTCCTGCCGTCACCCACCTCTATGTCCAGGCAGGGGCCTTCGGCTCGCTCGTCAACGCCAACCGCCTCATGACAAGGTTGGCTGCGGCGGGCGGCCTTTTCATCTCTCCAATCGACAGGAACGGTCAGCGGCTTTATAGGGTGCGCATTGGCCCGTTCGACGATGTAGGCGCGGCCGACGCGGCGTTGGCCCGGCTCACCGGGCTCGGCAGCAACGACGCCCAGATCGTCGTCGACCAATAACGCGACCGGAGTTCCCCTATATGCGGCGTTCCCGCTTCCTGACCCTGTTGTTCCTTGCTATTGCGAGCGTTTCCCTCGGAAGCGTCACGACCGCTGAGGCCGCGCTCGAAACTTCCGCGGAGCACGCCGTCCTGATGGATGGCGAAACCGGCCAGGTTCTGTGGGCGAAAGCCGCGTTCGTGGCAACGCCGCCGGCGTCAATGAGCAAGCTGATGACGCTCGAGTTGTTGTTTCACGAACTCAGCGACGGCCGCGTGAAACTGACCGATACGTTTCCCGTGTCGGAGCTCGCCTGGAAGACGCAGGGCTCCAAGATGTTCGTCGCGCTCGGCAGCCGCATCTCGGTGGAAGACCTGATCCGCGGAATCATCATCGATTCAGGCAACGACGCGTGCGTCGTGGCGGCGGAGTCGCTCGGCGGAACCGAAGGCGGTTTCGTTGACATGATGAACAGCCGCGCGAAGAAGCTCGGCCTGAACAATTCGCACTTCGTCAATCCGAACGGTCTTCCCGATCCGCCGGGCCAGTTGATGTCGGTTGCCGATCTGGCCAGGCTCGCTTTTCATCTGATCCACGACTATCCGCAATATTATCACTACTTTTCCGAACGGAGCTTTGTCTGGAACGGTATTCCGCAACAGAATCGCGAGGCGGTTCTCGACATGCTTCCCGGCACGGACGGATTGAAAACGGGTCATACGGATGCGGCCGGCTACGGCATTGTCGTCTCTACCGTGCAGCATGGGCAGCGTCTCATTCTGGTGCTGAACGGTTTGCGTTATCCGCAATTGGACAAGATGGACGCCGCCGCGCAGGACTGGCACGGCGTTCGTTTGCGCGCCGAGGAAGCGGCGCGCGTCATGGGCGTCGCGTTTCGCGAATTCCGCCATTACGAACTGTTCAAGCAGGACGACGTCGTGGGCAGCGCGGTTGTCTGGCAGGGTACGGCCGACACGGTGCCCTTGAAACTCGCCGGGCCGCTCGCCGTGACGATGCAGGTGGACTCCCGTGCCGGCATGAAGGTCGCGCTGACCTATAACGGGCCCGTCCAGGCACCCATCGCGAAAGGACAGCAGATCGGCGTTCTCAAGATCACCGCACCCGACGCGCCTGATCTCGATGTACCGGTCTATGCCGCCAATGCGGTGCCCAGCGCGGGATTGTTCGGCCGCATCTATCTGGGAATTCGCGCGCTGATCTCGGGCCGCAACGCCGCGCAATGACAGGACGCTTCATCACGCTGGAAGGCGGGGAGGGCGCAGGCAAGTCGACGCAGGCGAGAAGGCTCGCGGCGACGCTCAAGTCTCGCGGCGTCGATTGCCTCGTCACGCGCGAGCCCGGGGGCTCTCCAGGCGCAGAGGAAATCCGCAAGCTGCTGGTCGAAGGCGAGCCGGGCCGCTGGGACGCGGTGACGGAGACCTTGCTGCTCTTCGCGGCACGTGCCGATCATATCGCCCGCACGATCAAACCGGCGCTCGTGGATGGCAAGTGGGTGATCTCCGACCGCTTCACGGATTCGACCTATGCCTATCAGGGCGCAGGCCGCGGGCTCGACCGCGAGACCATCCGCCGGATCGAAGCGGCGTCCACGAATGCGTTCAAGCCCGAATTGACTTTGGTACTCGATCTCCCCGTCGAAACAGGCCTAGCGCGGGCGGGCGCCCGCAACACGAATGAAACGCGGTTCGAGAATTTCGACGTTGCGTTTCACGTCAAGCTGCGCGACGCGTTTCGGGAAATCGTCCAGCGCGAACCGGACCGTTGCGTATTCATAGATGCGACAGGCACCGAAGATAAGGTCGCCGAATTGATCTGGCGCGTCGTCGCCGGTCGGTTCAGTCTCTGATCATGGTCAGGCGCGCACGCAGCGAAGAAATTGTCGAGACCGACCGGATCGAAGGTCGGTCGCATCCGCGCGAGACGTTTCGTCTGATCGGGCAGGACGCGGCGCTCGCGCGTGCAGCCCGTGCAATCCGCTCGGGCCGCCCACCACAAGCGTGGCTGCTCGTCGGACCGCCGGGAGTCGGCAAAGCGACGCTCGCCTATCGCATCGCACGCTATCTGTTGCGCTACGGAGCGACGGATCGGGGCCCTGCCGATCTCGGCGTGGCGGAGAACGATGCCGTCGCGATCCAGGTGAAGGCGGCGTCCCATCCCGGCTTGCTGGTACTCAAGCGCGGGCTCCATCCCGAAACCGGAAAACTGATGACGGTGCTGCCGGTCGACGAAATCCGCCGGCTCGCCAATTTCTTCGGGCTGACGTCGGGCGCAGGCGGCTGGCGCGTTGCGATCGTCGACCCGGCCGACGACATGAACGACAACGCGGCAAACGCACTGCTCAAGCTGCTCGAAGAGCCACCGCCGCATGCCATGCTCCTGCTGATTTCGCATGCGCCGGGAAGATTGCTTCCGACCATTCGCTCGCGTTGCCAGCGGCTCAATCTACGGCCGCTGGAGCAGGGTGAGATGGAAGCGGCATTGGGCGAATTCCTCCTGGAACAGACGTCTGACGAACGGCAAGCACTCGCCAAGCTTGCGGGCGGCTCGATCGGTGCGGCGCTCAGGCTCGCCGGCAGCGACGGTCTCATGCTGGCGGCGCAGGCGGAACGCGTGATCGACCAGGCCGAGAGTCCCGATTTCGCGGCCGCGATGTCGCTGGCCGAAAAGGTGGCGCGGATCGACGACGGGATCGACATTTTCGGAAGCTTTCTCGCCCAAACCCTTGCCGACCGGATCGTGTCCCGCGCAGGCAATGGCGGGGTGCGGCTCGACCGCTGGGTGGAGTTGCGCGAAAAGCTCAACATGAGTTTCGGCCGGTCGTCGGCGTTGCATTTGGAGCCCCGGCAGACGATCTTGTCTGCCGTGAATGCGCTGTCGCAGACGTCCCGCCGCGGCGCTCTTTGAGTTCTTGCGGCGCAGTTCCATGCTTGTCGACAGCCATTGCCATCTCGATTTTCCCGACTTCGCGCCGCAGCTCGACGCGGTCGTCGCGCGCGCCCAGGACGCTGACGTGCGCGTCTGCGTGACCATCGGCACGCGGCTTTCGGGCTTCGAACGCGTCCGTGCCATCGCTATGCAATTCCCGGACGTCTATTGCTCCGTGGGCGTCCATCCGCATGACGCCGAGAAGGAACCCTTGGACGATGCGTCGTCCCTGATCGCGCACGCGAAACGTGCGAAAGTCGTGGGCATCGGCGAGACGGGACTCGACCACTACTACGAACACGCGCCGCGCGAGGCTCAGGTTTCGAATTTTCGCGCGCATATCGCCGCCGCGCGCGAGACGAAGCTGCCGCTGATCGTCCATACCCGCGACGCTGACGACGACACGATCGCAGTCCTGCGCGAAGAAATGGCGGCGGGTGCCTTCACGGGCGTCATCCACTGCTTTACCGGGACGAGACGGTTGGCAGAGGCAGCGCTGGAACTCGGCTTCTTCATCTCCGCATCCGGTATTGCGACATTCAAGAAATCCGACGAGTTGCGGGCTGTCTTGCGCGACGTGCCGATGGACCGGCTTCTGGTCGAAACTGACGCGCCGTTCCTCGCGCCCATGCCGCTGCGCGGCAAGAGCAACGAGCCGTCCTTTGTCGTGCACACCGCGGCGGCAATGGCCGCGCTCAAGGGCGTTTCTGCCGACGCGTTTGCGCGGAGCACAACTGATAATTTCTTCCGGTTGTTCACCCGGGCTGCGCGGCCCGCATGAGCGCGTCGCTGGAGGTGACTATTCTCGGTTGTGGCTCGTCGAGCGGCGTGCCGCGGCTGGGTGGCCCCGATGGGGCCGGCGACTGGGGCGTCTGCGATCCTGCCAATCCGAAGAACCGCCGCTCGCGGTGTTCGATCCTGGTCCGCCGAAAGACGGACGCGAGCGAGACGGCCGTTCTCGTCGATACCTCGCCCGACATGCGCGAGCAGTTGCTCGCAGCCCGTGCGGGCAGGCTCGATGCCGTGCTCATCACCCACGACCATGCGGACCAACTCCACGGCATCGACGATCTCCGGGCCATCGTCTATGGCATGCGCAAGCGGCTCGATGTTTACAGCGATCAGGCGACCATCGCGGGCGTCCGGCAACGCTTCGGCTATTGCTTCGACAAGCCCGCCGGCAGCGATTACCCGCCCATCCTCAATGCGAAAACGATCGCCGAACCGTTCGAACCGTTTCAACTGGAGGGGCCGGGTGGCGCGCTCGAAGTTCGCACCTTCGAACAGAGCCACGGCCGCATCAACTCGTTGGGATTCCGCTTTGGTCAGATAGCTTATTCAAGTGATGTCAATGGGTTGTCGGAGTCGGCTTTCGGCGTACTTGAAGGTGTCGAGTTGTGGATCGTCGATGCGCTGCGCTATGCGCCGCATCCGACCCACGCCAATGTGGCCACGGCGCTGGAATGGATCGCGCGCGTCAAACCGCAGCGTGCCGTGCTCACCAATCTGCATATCGATCTCGATTACGAGACCCTGAAGCGCGAACTGCCGTCCGGCGTCGAACCGGCCTATGACGGGATGACGCTCTCGGTGGGTCTTTGACGGGGCCAATGATGCGTCTGAGGCCCCGCGATTCCGCCGACGACCTCGTTTCCATCCAGGCCTTGGAGATGGAGGCACGCGCCCGCTACCGCGACAACCCCAATCTTGCCTTTGTGGCGGCGGGTCCGCCGTTCGCACTCGAACGCCTCCAGACGGGCGATCTGGTCGTCGCGGACGACGACGGTCGGATTGTCGGGTTCATCCTGACCACGCCGATGGATGGCGGTCTTTACATTGCGAACATTTCGGTCGCGGCCGAATGCGCCGGACGGGGGATCGGCGCCGCGCTGTTGGAAAGTGCGTTGGAGCGGGCTGCGGCAAGCGGCACCGGCGCGGTGATGCTCACGACGTTCCGCGCGCCCAAATGGAACGGCTCGTGGTTCCGGCGCTTCGGATTCACGTCGATGCCCGAGGATCGCATCGGCCCGGGTCTGCGCGCAGTGCTCGAACGTCAGGCGAAATTCGTCGATCCGGCGACACGAGAGACCTTGTGGCGACAAATTGACTAGAGTGCCGCCTTCTCGAACGCCGCCGACGGCGTGCCCTGGTGGAAAAGAATTTGCCAGCCTTGCGCTGTGAGCGCCCAGATCGATGCGCGCAACGTGTGACGTTCCAATGTTCCGTCGGATTGCTCGTGCGCAGACTTAAAGGTCAGGAGCGCAAACCCATCGCCCAGCGGTTGAACGGCCCAGTCCTGTGCCCACACCTTGTTGTTCGATTTGTCGAGAGGAAGCAGATCGAGAATGTCGCTCCGGCTGTACCGCGCGCCGCTCGAGCCGAATTCGAAAAAATCCGAATGCGCAAGCGCATCGAGCTTCGCACGATCGCGGCGAATCTCGGGCTGATAAATCCGGGATTCAAGTTCCCGAAGAATCGATAGAAGTGACGTCGTGCCGTCCATGATCGTCCCCGAATAAATCAGTCGGCAAGCAACACTTTTTCGACCAGCGTGTCGACCTCCTCGGTGCCGTCGAGCCGGATAACGGGGCAGGGCAGTTTCGCAAGCCATGCTTCATGGCGCGCAAGGTTTCGCCCCGAAACCGTCCCCGCATCGTAGTCGGCCGACCATTGGAGGAACGCTTCGTGTTCCGCATGGCGCGAACCCCCGGGCGCAATCGCGGCGGCCCCGAACTGCCGCGCTTCGCGGGCGCGCAGCCGTGCGATGCGAATATCCGTCGGCGTGCGCAGAAACACCACCAGGCTGAACAGCGGAATGAGTGGCGCGCCCCAATCGCCGATGCTGCCCGACAGCACCCCGCCCGGCGTGCCGGCCTCCCGGAATTTGTCGCCGAGCAGCCGCAGACGCTCCGGCGCGGGACGTTTCGCGCTATAGGCGGGCTCGACCGGCAGCCAGTAGAAATCGTCGGTGTCGAGATGCATGCAGCCGAGCCGCGTCGCGAGCGCGCGACCCAATGTCGTCGTGCCCGCGCCCGAGGCGCCTGTGATATGAATGGCGCGAGCCGCCATCTCCGCTTCTCCATATTTCGGCATTTCCATAGGACAAACTTCCATGAAGATCGATATCGTTGCCGCGGCCGCAGAAGATTTTGCCGTCGTCTCCAACCTGTTCCAGCTCTACGCCTATGACATGTCGGAGTTCATGGGCTTCGATGTGAGCCGTGATGGACGCTTCGGACTGCCGAAGAGCCTATGGAATTACTGGGGCGGCGCGGCGGGAACCGACGAGATCCGCTGGCCCGCGGAATGGCGCGGATATCCGTTCCTGGTGCGCGCGGACGACAAGCTCGCGGGTTTCGCACTCGTCAGACGACTTTCGGAAGCGCCGACCGTGTTCGACATGGGTGAATTTCTCATCCTCAGAAAATATCGGCGGACAGGCCTCGGCGCCCATGTCGCTAAAAATATGTTCGGTCGTTTTCCCGGCACTTGGGAGATTCGCGAGCTGCCGCCCAATCTAGGGGCGCAGGCTTTCTGGCGGAAGATCGTTTCGGACTATACGGGCGGACAATTCCAGGAAGGCCGCAAATATTTCGACGCCTATCGCGGCGAGTTCGTGTTCCAGACATTCC
>JBEKLK010000169.1:0-7537 GCA_050010235.1 Rhizomicrobium sp. | reverse complement strand
GACATCGCGGCCACACTCGAAACGGGCCAGCCGGACCGCCTTGGCAACATGCGCGCATTCGCGAAATCCGCGCTGGAGATGTTGCTGAAAGAGATCGGCTAGGCCCTCAATTTCCGGAGGCGCGCTGCACCCAACGATGCTATCAAGCACACTGGCCCCAAGGGACTTCCGCCGTGCTTCTCCTGATCGATAATTACGACAGCTTCACCTACAACCTTTTCCACTATCTGGGGGAATTGGGAGCGGAGGTTGTCGTCAAGCGCAACGACGAACTGACGGCTGCCCAGGCGCTGGCGCTGAAGCCGGAGGCAGTCGTACTGTCGCCCGGGCCCTGCGACCCCGATCGCGCGGGCATCTGCCTCGACCTGATCAGGACGGGTGGCGCGCAAGTTCCGATCCTCGGCGTATGCCTCGGCCATCAGGCGATCGGCCAGGCCTATGGAGGCAAGGTGGTCCGCGCGCCGGAGCCGATGCACGGCAAACTCAGCCGCATTCATCACACGGGCAAGAGCGTCTTCCGCGGCCTCAACAACGATTTCGAAGCGACGCGCTATCACTCGCTGACTATCGAGCCCCAATCCCTGCCGCGCGATCTCGAAGTGACGGCCACCTCCTCCGACGGTGTCATTATGGGCGTGATGCACAAGAAGCTTCCCGTTCACGGCGTACAGTTTCACCCCGAAAGCATCGCCTCGGAGAACGGCCATGCCCTCCTGCAGAATTTCCTCGCTATCGCGAAAGATTTCGCGCGCGTTCCTGCATGAGCGAGAGCGACGATTTTTCGCTGTTGCTGAAACGGATCGTCGCCGGCGAAACGCTCGATGCCGATGCATCGGCCCGCGCCTTTGCGGCGTTGATCTCGGGCGACGTTTCGCAAAGCCGCATGGCATCGTTCCTCACCGCGCTGGCAATGCGCGAAGTGACGGTCGACGAGATTGTTGGCGCGGCGCGGGCGATGCGCGGCGCCATGCGCAAGGTGGTGGCGCCGGTCGGGGCGATCGATCTGTGCGGCACCGGCGGAGACGGTCACGGCACACTCAACGTGTCCACGGCCGCAGCGTTCGTGGTCGCGGCCTGCGGCGTGCCCGTTGCCAAGCACGGCAACCGCAACATGTCCTCGCGCACAGGCACGGCCAATGTGCTGGAGGCGTTGGGCGTGAATATCGATCTCGACGCGCCCGCGGCAGAACGTTGCCTGCGTGAAGCCGGGCTCTCGTTTCTTTTCGCGCAGATCTATCATCCGGCGATGAAACACGTGGCGCCTGTGCGCAAGGAGCTCGGCTTCCGCACCATCTTCAATCTGCTGGGCCCGATCTCCAACCCCGCCGGCGTTCGACGCCAATTGTTGGGCGTCTATTCGCGCAACTGGATCGAGCCGCTCGCGCATGTGCTGGCCCGGCTCGGCACGGAAAAAGCCTGGATCGTGCATGGCAGCGACGGTCTCGACGAAATGACGACGACCAGCGCAACGCATGTCACCGTGCTCGAATATGGCAAGGTCACGACGAGAGACATCGAGCCGGAAGACGCCGGCCTGCCGCGCGCAACGCTCGCCGCACTCAAAGGCGGCGAGCCCGCGGAAAACGCCGCTGCTCTGCGTGCGCTGCTTAGCGGCGCGCAAAGCGCGTATCGCGATATCGTACTTCTGAATGCTGCGGCCGCGTTGATCGTGGCAGACAAGGCGACGGAATTGAAGAGCGCCGTGGCGCTGGCCGCCGATGCCATCGACTCCGGGCACGCCAAGACTGCGCTCGCCAAGCTCGTGGCTGTATCCCAGAGCGCGCTCGCATGACGATCCTGGACACAATTGCGACCTACAAGCGCAAAGAGATCGCGCAGGCGAAGGCGCGCATTTCGCAAACCGAGATCGAATCCCGTGCCCGCGCCGCCGCGCCTCTGCGTGGCTTTCGCGCGGCTCTAGCAGCGAAGAAAGCCCGCGGCGCATACGGCCTCATTGCGGAGATCAAAAAGGCAAGCCCATCCAAAGGACTCATTCGCGCCGATTTCGATCCCGCTTCGCTCGCGCAGGCTTACGAACAAGGCGGCGCCGCGTGCCTTTCCGTGCTGACGGACACGCCGTCGTTTCAGGGTGCCCCGGAATATCTGGGTGCCGCGCGCGATGCCTGCGCGCTGCCCGTGCTGCGCAAGGATTTCATGTTCGAGCCTTATCAAGTGGCGGAAGCACGCGCCTGGGGCGCCGATTGCATTCTCATCATCATGGCGACCGTCACGGATAGCGAAGCGCGCGCGCTCAAAGATTCGGCGAATGTCTGGGGGATGGACGCTCTGGTCGAAGTCCATGACGAGGCCGAACTCGATCGCGCGCTGGCGCTCAAGCCCGCGACGATCGGCGTCAACAATCGCGATCTCAAAAGCTTCGTCACCGATCTGGGCGTGACCTTGCGTTTGGCGCCGCGTATTCCCAAGGATGTTCTCGTCGTGGCCGAAAGCGGGCTCGCCTCGCCCGCCGATCTCAAATCGCTGGCCGCTGCCGGCGTCACGACCTTCCTGATCGGCGAAAGTCTGATGCGCCGGCGTGACGTCGCGGCCGCGACGCGGGCCTTGATTGGCGCTAACATGGGCTCATGACAGACCTGACCCATCTCGACGAACACGGCGCGGCGCGCATGGTGGACGTGTCGGGCAAGGCCGCGAGCGCGCGCGAGGCGACGGCCGAAGCGGTGATCGTGCTGTCTGAGGACGCCTTTGCGGCCGTCCTTTCCGGCGATGCGCCCAAGGGCGACGTCCTCGCCGCGGCGCGCATCGCGGGCATCATGGCGGCCAAGAAGACCTCTGAGCTGATCCCGCTGTGCCATCCGATCCCGCTCAGCAAGGCCGGCATCGAGTTCGAACCGCTGCCAGAGCGCCATGCGATCCGCATCGTCGCCACCGCCAAGACCCAGGCGCCCACCGGCGTCGAAATGGAAGCGCTGACGGCGGCCAGCATCGCCGCGCTGACCATCTACGACATGGTCAAGGCGGTGGACAAAGGCGCCGAAATCGAAACCATCCGCCTGCTGACGAAATCCGGTGGCAGGAGTGGCGCCTATATCGCGCCGCACCGGACCAAATCCGCGCGACCCTCCTCACCCGCGCCGCGCCCCCGCAGCGCCGTGTTGGCGCAAGACACAACCGCCGCCAAGCCCGATCCCAATGCCGAGCGCGAAGCGTTCCGTGCGTTCATGATCTCGCGCCGGTTGCGCGCAACGGAGTGGGCAAAACAGGCCGGTGTTCCCGCGTCCGTCATTTATTCCTATCTCACCGGTCGCGCGCGCGGTTTGGCGGGCGATGCGGCCGAGCGTCTGGCCAAGGCGGCGCGCGTCAGGGTCGAAGACATGTTCGCGGCAAAGCGATGATCTCCGTCAACGAAGCGGTGCAGCGGATCGCCGCCGCTTTCAATGTGTTGGAATCCGAAGCCGTGCCGATCGACCAGGCTCGCGGCCGCGTGCTCGCGCAAGACGCAATCGCCGCGCTCGATCAACCGCCCGCATCCGTGTCGTCGATGGACGGTTATGCCGTGAGCGCGGCTGATGTCACAGCACCCATCAATCTGCGCGTAATCGGCGCGGCGCCGGCCGGCCATCCGTTTGCGGGTAAGGTCGGCAAGAGCGAAGCGGTGCGCATCTTCACGGGAGGCGTTGTGCCCGAGGATACGGATGCCATCATTATCCAGGAAGACGCCGAACTGCGCGACGACATGGTCACGCTTAAAGTGCCCGCGGTCGCCGGCCGGCACATTCGCGTTGCTGGACTCGATTTCAAGCGCGGTGCCGTGCTCGCGTCCAAAGGCCGCCGCCTCACGGCCCGCGATCTGTCGTTGCTTGCGGCGGGCGACGTCGCGAATGTCGAGGTGCGCCGCCGCCCGCGAATTGCGTTCGCGGCGACGGGTGACGAACTTTCGCGCCCGGGCGAAAGGCGCAAAGACGGCGGCATCGTCGCCTCGTCCGGCTACGGTCTCGGGGCGATGATCGAGAATTGGGGCGGGAGTCCCCGCGATCTTGGCATCCTGCCCGATACTGCCGAAGCACTCGCGGGACTTGCCCCAAAAGCTGCCGACGCGGATTTGATCGTCACTCTCGGCGGCGCATCCGTCGGCGATCACGATCTCGTCCAGCGCGCGCTCGCGCCCCACGGCTTCATGCTCGATTTCTGGCGGATCGCGATGCGGCCCGGCAAGCCGCTCATCTTCGGCCGGCTGGGAGCAACGCCCCTTCTCGGTCTGCCCGGCAATCCCGTATCGACGCTCGTATGCGCGATCCTGTTTCTGAGGTCGGCCATCGCCGCGATGCTGGGGACGGAAACGTGCCTACCCAGGCGATCCGCCCGTCTCACCCGCGATCTGGCAGCCAACGATGCACGGCAGGACTATGTCCGCGCACGCCTTGAGATCCGGGACGGCGAATTGTGGGCCGAACCGTTCGCCATACAGGATTCCTCGATGCTGAGCGTATTCGCTGCCGCCGATGCCCTGGTCGTGCGAACGCCGCACGCGCCGGCCGGGAAAGCCGGCGACAAAGTCGACCTCCTCGTTCTCGACGACTGCTAGCGAGTTCCGTCGAAACCCCAGATATTGGGCGTTGACCCCTCAGAAGAACTAAAGTAGAACGATTCTCCATGTTTCGTATTTGTTCGCCTCCGGCGAATCAGCCGGGCGATTGGGAGGCATGGTCAGATGCTCACGCGCAAACAACATGAATTGCTGATGTTCATCCACGAGCGCGTGCGCGAAAGCGGCATACCGCCCTCGTTCGACGAGATGAAGGACGCGCTCGATCTGAAGTCCAAATCGGGCATCCACCGGCTGATCAATGCCCTCGTCGAGCGCGGCTTCCTGCGGCGGATGGAGAAGCGGGCCCGTGCGCTCGAGATCGTCAAGCTTCCCGAGAACGTGGCGGACAACCAGCGTCCCGCGACCACACGCAGCCAGGCGCAACGCCTCAGCCATCTGCCCGGCGCGCGGCCTTCCCGCGGCGAAACCCGCGCAGCTTCCGATACGCGCAGCGCCGGCAGCCCGCGCCGCACCGAAAACGACAATGCGGTGAACGTCCCCGTGCTCGGCCGCATCGCGGCGGGCACGCCCATCGAAGCGCTGCAACACAAAATGTCCGAGGTGCCGGTGCCGGGAAGCATGCTGAGCCGTGGCGATCATTACGCGCTCGAAGTGACGGGCGATTCCATGATCAACGCGGGCATCCTCGACGGCGACACGGTCATCATCAACGAAACCAGCACAGCCACGACAGGCGATCTGGTGGTGGCGCTCGTCGACGAATCCGAAGCGACGTTGTAGCGGCTGCGGCGGCGCGGCGATTCCATCGCGCTCGAAGCGGCGAATCCAGCCTACGAAACGCGGCTCTACGGCGCCGACCGAGTGCGGATCCAGGGCCGGCTCGTGGGATTGATCCGCCGGTATTGAGCGTCGCTGCCTGCGATGACGTTCACGAAGCGCCTTCGCGAACCGATCATGCGGGGCGAGATCACCTGCAGCGTGCGCATCTGGCAAAAGCCGCATGTGAAGGTGGGCGGGCGTTATACGCTTGGACCGGGCTTCGTCGAAGTAACATCTCTCCGACGGATCGATCTCAGCGACATCACGCCGGCTCTGGCGCGGCGTTCGGGTTTCGCGGGCGTGGTCGATCTGCTCAAAGTCGCGAAGCACGGACCGGGCGAAAATGTGTATCTGATCGATTTCGAATATCGGGCGGCGTAGGCCTCAATTTGCACCGGCCCATTTCGGCGGCGCCGGACTCCACGGCCGGTTGCCCCGAAAAGCCTGCACGGTCTCGACCTCGACGTTATCGCCAACCCACACCGCATAGGGTCCGTTGCGCGCGACATCGAATCGATCGATCACGAGTTTGGGGCCAATGCATGAACCGCGCGTCGGCACGGCGCTGATGACGAGCGTTGCGCTCATGCAATCTTCCGCCAGTGCATCGAGCCGCGACACCACCGCGATACTCCGGCCGTTTCGAGCCTTCGCGATGCAGCCATAGGCGTCGCAGCGAATGTTGTTGAACGGGGTGGCGATCGCGGCATCGGGCGTGCGCCCATCGCCGTCGCGCTTGAGCCATTCGGCAGCGGAATAATTATCGGCGGGCGGCCGCGCGAAACGCAGCAAGCCATCGCTCCCGCGAAACGCAATCGTTTGGCCGTCGCGGGCGATCAACACATCCGGCGCGTGCCCGAAAAAGACCAGCACAACACCGGCTGCTGCGGGCGCAAGGCCCAGCCAGCGCCAGCGCGCGCGCCAGAATGCGATCCACAATCCACCCGCCGACAACAATATCAGCGCCGCAATGGGCCATGCCGGCACAATGGAGACCGCCCCCGGCAGATGTGAGACCCAGCGGCCCACGCCGAGCATTGCGTCAATTCCCCATCCCATCACATGTAACGGTGCGGCATCGAGCCCGAACGGCATCAAGATCACCGCGAGCGCTGCAGCCGGCATGGTGACGAAACCCATGACCGGCATTGCGCCCAGATTGCCCAGCACGGCGTAATGCGTCGCGCGATCGAAATGAAACGCCGCGAACGGCATCGTCGCAACGCTGCCGACAAAACTCGTGACCGCGATGCCCCACAGATAGCGCCGCAGGGCCGCAAAGCGTATCGGAATGCCCTCGACGTTGCGGGCGCGGCGCTGTTCCCATTCTGCAACAGCCACGAGCCCTGTCACGGCCGCGAACGACATCTGGAACCCAGGTTCGATCAGACTCTCGGGCCGCATGAGCAGAATGACGGCAGCGGCGAGCGCGAGCGAACGCATCGAAATCGCGGGCCGGTCGAACAGGATCGCCAGCAGCATCATGGCAAGCATGATGAACGCACGCGTGGTGGCGGCCTGTGCGCCGCTGATTACGAGATAGAAGGCCGCACCGCACAACGCTGCGACGGCCGCCCATTTCTTGATCGGCCGAGTCAACGCAATGGACGGGATAAGCGCAAGGATCGCGCGAATTGCCCAGAAAAGCCCGAGACCAACCAGCGCCATGTGCAGGCCTGCGATCGCGAGCACATGGGCGAGACCCGCGTCGCGCAACGATGCTTCATCGTCCTCGGAAATACCGCCGCGGTCGCCTGTGATGATCGCCGCCGCAATGGCGCCCGTGCTGCCCGGCAGAACCGCATGAATGCGCTCCGTCATGTGCCAGCGCAGGTGTTCGATTCCGTCGACGATACGCTCGGTGAAACCGCGCGATTGCGGGGCGGACACCAGCGTCGGGCCGCCATACGCATATCCGACCGCGCCGAGCCCTTCGAAATAAGCGGCGCGGCCAAAGTCGTAATCTCCCGGCGACGCGGGCGCCGGCGGCGGCATCAGCACCGCCTTGAAATGAACCGTCGCGCCTGGCACGAGCGCTTCGCCGCCAACACGAAACGAGACGCGTACGTTTTTCGGCATCGCGCGCCCGTCGTCGAAATCAAAAGATATTAGTCGGAACACCGCGCGCACGCCTTTGCCATGTACCTGCGCGAAGATCACCTGCCCATCCATGCCAATGGGGCCGACGCGATGCGTGAGGACTGGCGC
>JBEKLK010000168.1:0-7563 GCA_050010235.1 Rhizomicrobium sp. | reverse complement strand
AAATTCGAAGAATTTTTCGGGGAGGGGTGATGTCGATGAAGCACCCCGCCCCGAAATTCTCTTCTCGCTGTCGCTCAAAGATAATTTCGACCCTCCCTCAAGGGGAGGGTGGAAATTTCTATGCAGTTCAATATCCATTCCCTCTAAACCGCCGGCAAAAGCTCGTCGAAGATTTTCCGCACGCGCGATTGCGTGTCGGCGAGCTGGGCTTCGAGGATCGCGAAATCGGACGTATCGCCCGCGCGTGCGAGCAGCATCTTGAGTCCGGGCGTCGCCTTTTCGGGCTCGAGCACGCCATCGACGGCGATGCGGAGCACCTGCGTCAGCGCGTGCTGAAGCTTCGCGGCGGCGATCAAATCCTCCGCATGCCGCGCGCCGAGAACGCCCGCGTGCGCGAGGCGTTCCAGGGCTGCGATCGTATTGGTGTCGAGAATCTGGGGCGCATCGACGGCGGCGCGCAGCTGCAGCGCTTGGGCGATGAATTCGATATCGACCAGGCCGCCGGGTGCGAATTTCAGATCCCACGCATTGCGGCCGGGAAATTGCGCCGCCAGCTTCTCGCGCATGTCGCGCGCATCCTTTTCGATCCCGTCACCCGGCTTCGTCAGCGTGGCGCGAATGGCGGCGTCGATCGGTGCGGCGAGCGCGGGCGGCCCCGCAACGACGCGCGCCCGCGTCAGCGCCATGCGCTCCCAGGTCCAGCTTTCGGTGGCGTGATAGCGCGAGAAGGATTCGAGGCTGACGGCAACCGGGCCTTTGTTTCCGGTGGGCCGGAGCCGCATGTCGACTTCGTAAAGGCCGCCTTCGGCAGTCTGGGTGGTGAGCGCCGCGATCAGTCGCTGCGCCAGCCGCGCGTAATAGACGATCACCGGCAGCGGCCTCGCGCCGTTTGAAGTTTCCACACCGGCCGGAGAATCATAGACGAAGATCAGATCGAGATCGGAACTGGCGGTCATCTCGCGGCCGCCCAGCTTGCCCATCGCCACCACGACGAACGCGCCGCCGGGAACACGTCCGGCGCCCGCCGCAAGTTCTTTCTCGACGGCGCCGAGAAGCCCCACGATCGCGCTCTCGGCGATATGGGCGAAGGCGGGACCCACTTCGCGCGCGTCCGCCACGCCTTCGATGATCTGCACGCCGACGCGGAACGTCTGCTCGCGGGCGAAGCGCCGGGCCGCATCGAGCGCGCCTTCATAGTCTCGCGCACCGCCAAGCTGCTCGCCCAGCATCCGATCGAGCCGCGCCCGCGACGGCAACTCGCCCAGAAACCCCGGATCGAGCAGCGCGTCGAGCACGGCGGGCGCGCGGGCCAGATGGTCTGCCAGGCGCGGCGCCGAGCCCGCAACCGCGGCGATGAGCTTCAGGAGATGGGGATTGGCGAGGAACAGCGAGAACAGCTGAACCCCCGCCGGCAGCCGCGACACGAAGCGGTCGAACTGGGCGAAAGCGGCTTGCGGATCGGCGGTCGCGGCCAGGGCATCAAGCAGAAGCGGCACGAGCTTCGTGAGAAGCTCGCGGGCCCGCGCGCTGCGTGTGGCGCGGATGCGCCCGTGATGCCAGCCGCGGATGGCGTTCGCCACATGATGCGCGTCGGCGAAGCCCATGCCCTTCAGGGTCTCGAGCGTTTCGGGATCGTCCTCGACGCCGGTGAAGACGAGGCTTCCCGTGCCCGATCCGAGGGGCGTTTCGCGCTCGAACAATTTGGCGTAATGCGACTGCACCGTTTCCAGCCGCCGGATCAGGGCCGCGCTGAACTCCGCCACATCGGCGAAGCCCGCAAAGCATGCGATATGCGCCAGCCCCTCCGCCGATTTCGGCAGCGAATGCGTCTGCTCGTCCTCGATCATCTGCAGCCGGTGCTCGAGCCCGCGCAGGAAACGATACGCTTCGTCGAGATCGGCCGCGGTCTGGTCCGACACCAGGCCCCGCGCGCGCAACGCGCGGATGGCATCGAGCGTGCGGTTCGGCCGGAGCTCCCTGTTGCGGCCGCCGAGGATGAGCTGTTGGGTTTGCGCGAAGAACTCGATCTCACGAATGCCTCCGCGACCCAACTTGATGTTGTGACCGGCCACCGCGATTGTGCCATGCCCGCCATGGGCGTGGATCTGGCGCTTGATCGAATGAATGTCTTCGATGGCGGCGAAATCGAGATTGCGGCGCCAGATGAAGGGCTCGATGGCCTTGAGGAATGCGGCACCCGCCGCCAGATCGCCGGCGCAGGCGCGCGCCTTGATCATCGCCGCGCGCTCCCAGTTCTGGCCCATGCCTTCGTAATAGGATTCCGCGGCATCGGTGGAGATCGCGACCTGGGTGGCGCCCGCATCGGGACGCAAGCGCAGATCGGTGCGGAAGACATAACCGTCCGCGGTCGTCTCGCTCAGGAGCTTGACCAGTCCCTTGACGATATCGACGGCGGCGGCGCGAGGATCGTCCTTCTTGCGGAACGGAAATCGCCTGACGTCATAGAAGACGATCAGATCGATGTCGCTCGAATAATTGAGTTCGAAAGCGCCGTATTTTCCCATTGCGAGTATGACTTGACCGGTGGAGGATTCGAGATCTTCGCCGGAACGTTCGGCCATGCCGGCAGCCTTCGCCGCACCGCGCAGGAGAAACCGCAACGCGCCGCTGACGCACGCGTCGGCGAAACGGGTGAGGACGCGCGTCACTTCGTCGAGCTCCCATTGGCCCGCGATGTCGGCGAGCGCGATAGCAAGCGCGGCCTGCCGCTTGGCGCGACGCAGGATCGCCATGGCGGCGGGCATGTCATCAGCCGTGTCGGCGCCCAGCGCGGCGACCTCGGCCGCTTCGAGCGCCGCCCGTGGTCCTTGCGCGATCATCTCGCGCAGGAATTCGCGCTCGCGAATGGCGAGGCGCGCGAGAAACGGACTGTTTCCGAACGCCGCTTCGAACACCGCGCGTGCGCCGGGCGGCGGCACGAAGCCGAGTTCGGCCAGCGCCTCGAGCGTGCGCGCCGCGCGCGCCGGATCGAATGGCGCGGGCAGTGGAGACGTGGCGTTCGCAAACGAGTCGGTGGTCATCGGGGAAACTCGGAATGTCTTCGGATTGGATTGAGGCACACCCTCCCCTCACCATGGCCGGGCTTGACCCGGCCACCCAGTCGGCGAGCGTCCGCGAGCCGAATAAGCGATCGCCACCGAATCAAGATTCTGTTGTTCCTATCGAGCGGATTTGTACAAAGATCGCGGCGCGCCTCACACATTCCCGGAGTTTCGGTGACACGAGCTATAATTCCCTACAATCCCGTAGCGACGAGCGTTTGGGTATTATAGCCCGTGTCCCGGCAACCTGAAAATGGAAAGCCGGCAATCGCGATCGAGGTGCCGGGTGTCGGTTCATCCCATCGAGACCAGTCTGGAGCTTGTTTCGGAACGCTGCGGCGATCTCACGCCGTTCGTTTACGCGCGGCTGTTCGAACTTTATCCGGACATGAAACCACTCTTCCGGCGCGACACCAACGATGCCGTGAAGGGGGAGATGCTCGCCCGCGTATTCGAAGCCATCCTCGATTTCATCGGGGACAACCGCTACGCCTCCCATCTCATTCAATGCGAGGTCGTGACCCATTCCGGCTATGACGTGCCGCCGGAGATATTTCGCATTTTCTTCGGCGTCGTCGCGTCCACGATTCGCGAACGACTGGGGGCCGATTGGACCGCCGCATTCGAGGCCGCCTGGGAAAAGCTGCTCGGCGAACTCGACTATTTCGTCACGCATCCCGATCAAAACGAAACCGGCGCTCTGCAGCGCATCCGGGATGCGCCTCCCATCCGTTTTTGACCGGGCCGCGGCCACCACCTCGTTGAACGGCGGTTACATCGCTTCCCATTGAAAGTGCTTCGAAGTCGCTGCATTGATGTCATTGTCGCCGTATTTCCGGAAAGGCACTCTCGCCCGTTCCGGCCCGGAACCATCTGGGAAATATGTCTTTCAACCTGCCTTCGGTCACACCGGGCCGCCGGTTCGGACGGCCCGGCGAGCAAGCGATAATGTGACCTGGGCCATGACGCGGAAATCGGAGACCTGAGCATGGCGGCAATTTCAGAACGGAACGGCTGGTCCAGGACCGGCGAAACCATTGCCTACTTCGCGCCCCTCACCCTGCTCGTCTATCTGGTTCTGCCGAACAACTATCTTGTCGATATTGCCACGGCCTTCATGCTGAAGAACCGGTTGCATGCCTCCGCGGCGGCAGTTTCCGAATTCCGTCTCGTCACGGCCATCCCGATCTACCTGTCGTTCATATTCGGTTTTGCGCGGGATCTTTGGAATCCGTTCGGCATGCGCGACCGCGGTTACCTTCTCATTTTTTCGCTTGTCACGGTGATTGTGTTCCTGGGGCTTGCGGTGCTGCCGCTGTCCCTGATGGGACTATATGTCGGCATTTTTCTCGCAATGGTGTCGTTCCGGTTCATCGCGGCCGCTTTCCAGGGGCTGTTGGCGCTGGTGGGCCAGGAAAAGCTGATGACGGGCCGCCTGACCGTCGTCTGGCAAACAACCCAATACGTCGCGACTCTCGGCGCTGCGTTTGGCGGAGGCTATGTGGCGCAGGATCTGTCGCCCCAGGCGACGTTTGTGCTGCTCGCGTTCCTCACGCTTCTCATCGGGTCGTTCGGGGTTCTGAAGCCGCGCTCGATCTTCCAACATGCCTACGACCAGCCGCAGGCACAGGGCGCGGACTTCGTGGGCGATATCAAGCGACTCGTCGGTCACCGTGCGATCTATGCCCCGATCCTGATCCAGTTCATGTTCAGCTTTGCGCCCGGCGCGAATACGCCGCTCCAGTATTATCTTACCAATGCGCTGCACGCGTCCGACGCCATCTACGGCGAATTCAACGGCATCTTCAACATCTCGTTCATTCCCACGTTGCTGCTCTATGGCCTGCTGTGCCGCAGATATGCGCTCAAGACTCTCATCTGGTGGGCCCTGATCATCACGGTTCCGCAAATGATTCCGCTGGCGCTCATTCATTCGGGCACGCAGGCGCTCATCATGGCCGTTCCTATGGGCCTGATGGGCGGTCTCGCCGTGGGCGCCATCTACGACCTCTCCATACGGTCCTGTCCTCCGGGTCTCCAGGGCTCGCTGATGATGATGGTTGATGGCGTTTATGTTCTTGCGTCCCGCGGCAGCGACGTCCTGGGCTCGGCCATTTACGACGCCGATCCGAAAAACGGATTTCTCTGGTGTGTGATCGCCACGACGCTCGTGTATGCGGCGATCCTGCCGGTCATCTTTCTGATCCCGCGCCATGTGATCGCAAACGCCGACGGCGAACCCAATCCGGCGCTCGACACGGATGTCCGCGCGGAAATTGCGGCCTGATGAAATGGAGAACCTTGAAGCGTGTGTTGCCCTCGCGCGCGCCGGCACGACGCGAGCTTCGCCGGGCTGCTGCCCCAAGCGTCTTCGACGCGGCGTATCGGCCCGGCAATGATCGCCGGTGCCGGGGTTTTGGCCTGCCCACTTTGCTGTTACCGTCAATGAGAACGGTCTGGGGCGTTCCGTGAAGACAGTCAGGCTGTTGGCAGCGCTCATGATCGCGGCGGCGAGGGCGAAAAGGATGAAAGAGCGTCGATCATGATAGCAGAAGAAGACGTGTTGGCTGCACTGGACAAACCCCGCGCGGTCTATTCGCTGCAGCAGTTGCTCGATCCCAGCAACAAGAGCACGGACGGCCTGCAGGAGTTGCTGATGCGAATGCGCGCCGCGGGTAAAACGAAGTTCAACATCAAAGACGGCAAATGGAGCAAAGCGTGAGGCGGGCGCTGCGCCCGCATTACTGGAGCTTCACCCGGCTGCCCAAGACATATTCGACACGGCGTATCAGCCCGGCAAAGATCGCCGGATAGCCGCCCACGTTCCCGGTTTCATCGCAGGTGCAATACACATGGCGTCCGTCGACGGCTTGCGCGCCATCGCGCAGTCTTTCGTGCGGGCAGCCGCCGCTGCCGCATAAGTTGGCCCATTTGCAGGCGGCGTGGGCCGCGCGGCCTGCGGCTTCGTCCGCCGCGAAACGCCGATAGCCCTCGCCGCCGACGATCTCGTCGAAGCCGCGCGCTGCAAGATTGCCGAAACGATGCTCGGCGCCGAACGGCCGCGTGCAGGGAGACGCGCTGCCGTCCGGATCGACCCCCAGGATGCTGAGACAGCGACCCGCGCGGAAGCAGGTTTCGCCGCTCGCGCCCGTCATGCCTTTGAAAAACTCTTCGAAGCTGCGAATGCGGATTGCCGGATCGCCGCGCGCCGTCCAGGAGTCGAAAAGTTCCAGTATGAAACGCGCATAGGCGGCGGGATCGAGATTCTCGTCCCGCGCGTCGCCGAAAGGGGTCCAGGCGGGGTGAACATCGAATTGCGTGGCGCCGAGCCCGGCGAAATGGTCGAGGAGCAGCGCCGCGCCGCCTTCGGTCTCTGCCAGACGCCGGGTGATGACGGCGGTGATGCCGAACGCGACATCCGCGCGCTTCAGCCGCTCGATTCCGGCAACCGCGCGCGCATGCGAGCCCGTTCCGTTGTGCTGCGGCCGCTGCGCGTCGTGGATCGCGGGAGGGCCATCAAGACTGACGCCTACATTGAACGCATGCGCCGCGAAAAATTCGGCGAAGGCCTCATCGATGAGCACGCCGTTGGTCTGCACACCCCAGCGGATTTCACCGGAGCCTGCGTGGCGGCGCGCGGCCGCAACCAGCGCCTCGAAATAATCCCGGCCCGCGAGCAAGGGCTCCCCGCCATGCACGAAGATGTCGAACGGCTTGGGCACATGCGGCAACAGGTTCGCGAACACGGATTCCAGCGTCACCGGCGACATGCGTCCGGCCGACATACCGCCGGGCCTGCGCGTCATTTCATAGCAATAGGGACAAGCGAGATTGCACTTGTCGCCGACGGGCTTCAGGAGAAGCGTACGGGTGTTTCGAAGCGCTGCCTCCGAGGGTGAGCGCGGGCGCGCATCGTGCCGGGCGGCTACTCCTGCGAAGGCGCGCGACGCGGCGTAGTCGTCCGCACGCGACATCGCAGCTGCAACGACGGCAGCTCGAGGATCCGCCCCGCTTGCGAATTGGGCGAATGCGGCGCGAGTCTCACTGCCCCAGCGCATCGCGGGTGGGCAAAACCCACGTGTCCAGGAAGGTCGACTGGAGCTGGGCAAGCCTGTCGAGTTCGCCCAGCGTCAGCGTCTGGATCGCGGGCGCCTGGTAGCCGCACGTGCTCTTGGACAAGGAGTGTTCCGTGATGGTGACATCGGTTCGCGCCTCGCCCTTGCCGCCGCCTGCTGCTTGACGCGCCGAATCCCGCGGTACGATCAGATTCAGCGTCTGGAACTCGCCCACGGTCCCGACCAGATCGCTCATCAGCCGCTCCGGCGAAAGGTCGGCCCCCCGCATAGGCGAGCCAAAGCATCTCGTGGATGCTTTTCAAACTGCGCCCCGACGCAATGTGTTGCCACAGCAACGCGGCCAGGGGATTGAGGATGTAGACGTCGGCTGTTGCAGGATCATAAAGAGCGAGATCGAGGCCGACCTGACGCGAACGAATGTCGGC
>JBEKLK010000167.1:0-7589 GCA_050010235.1 Rhizomicrobium sp. | reverse complement strand
CTCGCGCGTTTCCGCCAGCCGGTGCTGGTCGAGACGTTTCTGCCGGGTCGCGAATATACCGTGGGCATCGTGGGCACCGGCGCCGACGCGGAGTCGCTGGGCGCGATGGAAGTGATCTTCGGCGACAAGGCGGCGGCGCATGGCTACGGTTACGAGAACAAGGAGCACTACGAAGACCGCATGACTTATCGGCTTGTCGAAGGTGCGGAAGGGGAGGCGGCGGCGAATGTCGCGCTGGCGGCCTGGCGCGCGCTGCGCTGCCGCGACGGCGGACGCATCGATCTCAGATGCGATGCCGACGGCAAGCCCAGCTTCATCGAAGTGAATCCGCTGGCGGGATTGAACCCGCAGCGTTCCGATCTGGTCTTCATCGCGCGCTTCCGCAACATGAGCTATCGCGATCTGATCGGACGCATCATGGCGGCGTTCCATCGCCGCCACCCCCAGCTTCCCATCCCCCGATAGCCCATGCGCGTGCTCGTGCTTCATTCCGATGTGGGCGAAAATCCTCCGCCGGACGAATTGGAGACGGTGGCGACGGCGCGCGCGATCGCCGAAGCGCTCCGAACCCGCGGGCACGACGCGACATTGGCGCCGTTCGATCCCGATCCCGCAATCGTGCGCGGGCGCATCGCGGCGGCCCAGGCGGTTTTCAACATGGTCGAGAGCGTTCACGGGCTGGGGGCTTTCGCTCCCCTGGCGCCTGCCATGCTCGAGACGATGGGCGTGCCCTATACCGGCTGCGGCTCGGCATCCATGGCGCTCGCCGGCGACAAGCCGCTCACCAAACACATCCTGCGGGCGGCCGGATTGCCGACGGCCGATTGGTCCGAGCCGCCGCAATGGACCGGTCTCCGCGACGACCGAAGATACATCGTGAAATCGGCGACCGAGGATGCGTCGTTGGGGTTGGACGACGGCGCGGTGGTCCTGGGCGCCGGTGTCCGCGCGCGCGCTGCGCAATCGGCGATGCGTCATGGCGGCCGCTGGTTCGCCGAGGCCTATCTGGAAGGCCGCGAGTTCAATGTCGCAGTGCTGGAGGATGCGGGCCAACCCCGCGTGCTCCCCATTCCGGAAATGAAGTTCGAATCCTGGTTGGAGGGTCGCCCGCGCATCGTGGGTTACGCGGCGAAGTGGGACGAAGGTTCGCCCGACAGCGCGCAGACCGTGCGCGTGTTCGGAACCGAGCCCGCGCTCGACCGCGAGCTGAGCGACCTGGCGCGCAGGACCTGGAGTCTGTTGGGGCTGCGCGGCTTTGCCCGCATCGATTTCCGCATCGATGCCGAGGGCAGGCCTGCGATCCTGGAAGTGAATCCCAATCCGTGCCTCGATCCCCATTCGGGTTTCGCCGCTGCTGCGGCGCAGGCGAATTTGTCCTTTGCGGAATGCGTCGATCTCATCCTCCGCGCCGCGGTAAGCGGATAGGCACGCCGACCATTCGCATCACAACGCTTCCCGCAGCAGCGTCGCGCGATGCAGATGGCGTTCGCGCCAGACGATGAAGATGCCGGCCGCGCTCACGACTCCTGCACCCGCCATCACCATCGGCTCGGGCACTTCGGCGAAGATGAAATAGCCGAGCCCCACCGCCCACACCATCGCGATATAATCGAACGGCGCCAGCAGCGACGGCTCGGCATAGCGGTAGCAATAGGTCATGCAGATCTGGCCGATGCCGCCCAGCAATCCGCACAGCACAAGCAAGAAAGTATTCTCCAAAGTGAGCGGCGCGCGAAACCAGATCATGGTCGCAGCCCCCACCAGCGCGCAGGTGGCCATGAAATAGAACACGATGGTCTCGCTGCGTTCCGTCGCACTCATCTGGCGGATGAACACGACGACGAAGGACGACAGCAACGCGCCCGCCAGCGCGAGCATCGCGCCCAGCGAGAAGCCTGCCGAAGAACCAATATGCGCGAAGCGGCCGAAGCCATGCGGCTCGACCATCAGGAGCACGCCCGCGAAACCCGCCAGCACCGCGCCCCAGCGAAACGGTCCGACATGCTCGGAAAGCAGGAGGGCTGCGAGCACCACCGCGAAGATGGGCGCCACGAAGCTGAAGGCCGTGATGTCGGCGAGGGGCAGCATGGCAAGCGCTGCGAAATTGAGGAACATCGAGCACACGCCCGCAGCCGAGCGCGCGACATGATGAAACGGACGCGCCGTGCGCATGATCGCGAGCGGGCCGACCGTGACGACCGACAGCGCGAACAGCGGCACCATTGCAAACACGGCGCGGAAGAACACGACCTCGCCCACGGGGACATTCCCGGCCAGCTTGATCGCGGCATACATCAGCGAGAAGGCGAGCGTGGCGGCCAGCTTCAGCACGATGCCGCGCCGCGAACGCATGTGAATGTTTTGCGAAATCGGAACGCATCCCCCCGAGGAGCAGGTCCGCACCTTAATGTGCGTCGCAACGGGGGCGGCGAAATTCCCCATGTGCGGCGGCGATGGCAGCCAGAACCGTGGCGAAGGCGTTCGCGGCTGCAGCATGGTTAACCTGTGCAACCCCCGCGCGATCCCGACACGCCGAGAGGGCCCCGCGGATATATCTCCGCCACTGGTTACCGGGGGTGAGAACGCCACTTCCAATGCCACTCCGTTTTCGCTAAGGTCTTATCAAATAATTAACAATGGTGGGGCGGGTATGGGTTCTGATAGCCGGGATGGCACACGCCGGACTGCGCGCTTGGTCGCGAGTATGCTCATCACTCTGGTGCTGGTGGGTTGCGGCGGCCTCGGCCTCCTGCCCCGGCAGACCGACGTCAAGAACACCACCTTCAAGAACTACCATGCCGTCGAAGTCGCCTATCAGCGGGTGACCCCCGGCGCCACGCGCGCCTCCGAACTGGGGCAGATCGGCTTCGATTCCAGCGAATCCCCCAACGTGGAAGTGCTCTCCTATCTGGGCGTGATCGAGCGCTTCATGCCGCGCGATTCCATCAAGTTCGACAATCTCGATCCGGCGGTTCAATCCTGCATCGAAGCGCGCGACCGCTGCACGGCTTATGTGTTCCGCCCCGAGCGGCTGCATCAGGAGCGCACGGGAAACTGGTTCCTCGACCTGATGGGTTTCGAGCGCACGACGGTGAGCTATGGCTGGTCGGCGGAAGTGATGCTGCTGATCCAGGACGGGCGCGTCGCCTATAAGGTGATGGCCGGTCATCCCAACATCCAGAACTTCCAGGACAAGGTCCAACCGCTGGGCCCGCTGCAGGATCTCGGCGACGAAGTGGTCCACACCGCCTCGCGGTTCTGAACGAAGTTTGAAATCGGCAAGACCCCGTCGCGGCTCGCGGCGGGGTTTTGTTTTGGAGCGCGGGCATCCTGCCCGCATTTTCCAAAACGCCGACAGCAACCGGGATTCGCCTGCGCGAGCGCTTCGCTTCGGCGAAGGCGGGCAAGATGCCCGCGCTCCGTTTTTGCGCGATTTTTTCTGCACCTGTTATCGGCCGCAAAATTCCGGGCAATCCGCGCCTTTCCGAATGCGCAACAGGCCACACCGCCGCCTGATACCCGCCTGTTATTTCGCCTGTTTCCCGCCTGTTATTCCGCCTGTTATCCGCAAGCTGCCCCGAACGCGAGCGATCGTGCGCCGACCAACTCTTTCCCCGGTTTGCCGGGCGAAATAGTGGGTGGAACGCGCGCCGCACGACCTCGCCAACAATCCGCGCAAGCGCCGGCCAGCGCCTCGGCGCGCAGGTCACGGCGAAAATGGCAGGCTCGACCGGCATTTTTCGTTCATGATGTGTTCTCGCGGACGATAACGCCGTTCCGGTTCCAGAGTCAACCGGTCGAGTCGTTTTTGTATTGCCGCCTCTTGCCCGACCCACCCGCCAGGCCTGTGGGCGTTTTGTGGATAAATTGCCGGAAACGCCCCGGCTACGCCGCCTTCAGCCGCGCCAGCTCGGCCTCGAAATCGAAGCACAACTGCACGCCTTCTTCATCGGGCAGGAACAACGCCATTTGCGGAAAGATCACGCGATAGCGCGAAAGCTGCGCCGGCTCCCAGGGAAGCGTCTCGGCGGCTCGCGCTTTAGCAAGAATCTTATCCAGCCGCGACCGTACCTCGTCCGGGTTCGGCCGGTAGGCGGCCACAGGCTCCGCGCCGAACATGTCGGGCTGATCTTCCGATGCGAGAAAATCGGTTTTCGCGGGATGGGCTATGGTTCAGTGCCCAGTCATATACGCATCGATACAGCATGTAACTGGCGGCCGCGATGCTTGACTGGAGACTACCAACGGCTGGGAAAGCTTATCGATAGATAGCTCGTTCTACCAACCGGTAGCGAATACCGCATGTGAATGACTATCGTTAGGGTGCAAGTTCATTCCGATTCGCAGATGAAGCGGAGTTCTATAATGCCTAAAAGCTTGTTTTCAACTGCGCACGCAAGAAATCTGTTGAGCGACTTGCGCCGCGCAAACAGCGAACAGGCCAAAAAAGAGCGATTTCTTCAATATCTGACAAAATCTTTTGCCGACGACGCCGGAGCTCAGGAGCTTATTGGCGCGCTCGCTTTAGGCGCAGAGAGAACAGTTGCCAACATTCCGCGCGGCAGTCGGATTGCTCGCGGACGAGCAGATACGCAAACAGAAACTATAATAATTGAATGGGAAAAGGACCTCGCAAAAACCGGTCCACATGCAATCGAACAGCTTCACGAGTAGCCGCCATGTGGTCCACACGATCGCTCAGCGATCTATTGGACGACCATTGACAGTCTTGCGCTAGAACCTTGGCCGGAGGCGCTTTTCGGTGCGCGCCGCCATATTCGTTTTAAGTTTGGGTTGTAGCGGGTTACTATGGCGCGCGTGAGGGGTCACGAGGGGGCAACCCGTGGACAACGTTCAACAGCTAATCAATTCGCTGCCGCCTGCGCCGGTCGTCATTTCCGGCAATTCATTGGTCGATTGGATCGCTTGCACCGCCGCGATCTATGGCGCAATGCGACTAGCCGCATATTGGATCAAGGCAGCACACCTAGCGCGCGAAAGCCTAATGGCGGTTGCTGCGAATGCTTCGCTGGCATTCTTCGCGTGGCTGTTTGTCACGGCGCTCGTAAATCAAAGTCGTCCGTTCGATCCATCCATGCGATGGTTTCCATGGATTGCAGCGGCGGTAATCTTTATCCTGAAGTCGGCGGTCGCCCGCTCGCGCTACATTCCCGCTGGCGTAAAGCGCGCCGTAATCGCTCGCGACTTGAAAGGGGAACCGTTCGACAAGGACAAGTACCAATTCGATCATATCTGGCCGTTTCACCTAGGTGGCAGCAACACGGTCGATAATCTTCGCATCATTCCCAGGATGGACAATCAGCGAAAGGGGCGGAGACGCCCGACGTGGGATGAGATATTTGGAGGCGATCTGTGAACTATTGGATATTTGCTGCGACGCCGAAGAAGGCAGGTGGTAAGACCTTTTCCGCGGCGGACATTTACACAATTCGGATGGCGGACAAGTTTTGGGGGATCGGCGACAAAACACCGAACCGCAAGAACATTCGCGAGGGCGACCGGGTCGTGTTCTACACTGGCGGACTGGAACCAGCTTTTTCTGGAACAGCCACGTTGGCGTCAGATTTATTTGATCTCAGCCCGGACGAACAATTGCTTGTGTCGCACGAGACCGAATACTTTAAATCGAAGCAGGGCGTTCGGCTGGATGGGATCGAAAAATGGGACCCGCCCCGGCCAATTTCCCATCTGAAAGCAAAGCTCGGCTTCATCAAAAATCCAAATAATTGGGGCGCATACTTCCGAGGCGGCATCCGCCAAATTGCGGAGGCCGACTTTCTAACAATCATCGGTACACCCGTGACGGGACCATCTGGCAGCGTCGAAAGCGAGACCCCTGCCGCTTTAAGCAGGTTCGCAATCGAGAGCCATCTAGAGGACTTCATCGAACACAATTGGTCCAAAATAGATTGGGGCGCTCCATTGGACTTATATCAGGAAGGCGACCAATCAGGACGACAGTTCCCGGCAGGTCTTTGGAGTATCGACTTTCTGGCGACGGACAAAAATACGAACGACCTCATAGTCATCGAACTCAAGCGACATCAGGCCAGCGATGCAGCCGTAGGCCAAGTGCTCCGTTATATGGGATGGGTCCGCAAGAACATCGCCAAACCGGAACAGAAGGTGCGCGGGATCATCGTGGCAAATGATGTCGATGACGCACTACGCCATGCCGTCAGCGAACTAACCAACGTATCCGTTAGGACCTATTCGGTGTCATTCATGCTTCAAGTAGCGACGCCGTAACGGGGGCTGGGTCTCGCCGCTAGAGCGTTGTCCGCCGCGTCAATCAATCCCGGCAAAACTTCGACCAATCGGAAACACGGAACGCCCCCACGGCCTGCGGCACACATTTCAAACTGTAGCCGCGCCGCACCCGTAGCAGCATTGTGCGCGGCCTCACCTGCGGTTCCGATACCAACGCACGAGGCCTTAGCGCCCTTTCGGCGGCGTTGCTCCTTCCCGCGGTCCCGCCATGCTGCCCCAAGCCCGCCGGGCTACCGAAGTCGCTTTAACGTTCTCCGTTCAGGTGCTCGTCTCCAAAAACTATTGACGCGAAGTCGCACCCAAGACGGATTGGCTTGCATGGTTGTGGCAAGGGTCCCAGGTGAAAAACACGCAACGAGCGTTGCGTCTTTATAAATTGAAAAGTCTCAGATGCCTATCTGCTTCTTGAATTGGCAAAGTCACGTTCGCAGCAGCAAAGAACTTCTTAGTCCGCGCCAGATATGCTATTCTGAGGCGCAGCCACTTCGCCTTTCGTGTTGAACTCCGATGAACATCGAGCTTCCAGACATTCTGAATGCGCAACTTGCGCAAGGCGATCTCGCCGGACTGTGCCGGCGTTGTAATGTCCGCCGGCTCGATCTGTTCGGTTCGGCTGCGACGGGGCGGTTCGAATCGGCGCGTAGCGACCTCGATTTCCTCGTGACATTCGAGCCGCTTGCACCTGCCGCTTACGCCGACGCTTATTTCGGCCTGCGCGAAGGGCTGGAGCGGCTTTTTGGGCGCGATATCGATCTCATCACCGAAGCATCACTCGCCAATCCTTATTTCCGTCATCAAGTCGAAGCAGAACGCCGGAATTTGTTTGCCCAGACATGACGAGTTCGGGGGCACTCAAATACCTTTGGGACGCGCAGCAGGCGGCGGAACGGATCGCGCGATTCACTGCCGGCCGCAGCCTCAATGACTATTTGGCCGACGAGATGCTACGCGCCGCAGTCGAGCGACAGTTCGAAATCATTGGCGAAGCTTTAAGCGGGTTGCGGCGCGTCGCACCAGATATCGCGAGCACGATCTCCGACCTGCCCCGGATCATCGCGTTTCGCAACATCCTGATCCACGGCTATGCGAGCGTCGACAACCGGCTTGTTTGGGGTGTCGTTGAGACCGACTTGTCGCGTGTGCGTAGCGAACTCGACGGCCTTCTGTCCGGCGACAAGAACAGGAATTCTTGAAGCGCCAGCCCCCTACCTCGGCGCCAGCACCATCATCATCTGGCGGCCTTCGATCTTGGGGAATTGTTCGATCTTGGCGATGGGCTCCACGTCCTTCTGGATGCG